>DATKFO010000355.1:0-2243 GCA_035544355.1 Thermoanaerobaculia bacterium | reverse complement strand
TTCGCACCCACTCCACCACCCGCTCAGGATGACACTGGGGGATGAGGGGTAAGCCCTTTTGCCGTTCACGCGCGCCGCTCCTCGAGCGCGCCGAGCACTTTCAAAAAATCCACCGTCTCGCGCACGTCGTGCACGCGCACGATCGCCGCGCCGCCGCGCTGCGCGGCGGCGACCGTCGCGAGCGAGCCGGGCATGCGCAGCGGTCCCGAGTCGCGGCCGGTGAGATGTCCGATGAATCCTTTGCGCGAGGCGCCGATCACCACCGGCGCGATGCGCGTGAGCGCATCGCAATGCGCGAGGAGCTCGAGGTTGTGCTCGAACGTCTTGCCGAAGCCGATGCCGGGATCGACGTAAATCTCTTCGACGCCCGCGGCGCGCGCATCATCGCGCCACTGCTCGAGCTCGCGGGCGACGTCGCGAACAACGTCGTCGTAGTGAATCTCCTGCTGCATCGTCCGCGGTTCCCCGCGCATGTGCATCAGGATCACCGGCACGTGTGCTCGCGCTGCGAGTGATCGCATCTCCGGATCGTGCCGCAGCGCGCTCACATCATTGATGATGTTCGCGCCCGCCTTCAGCGCCACCTCGGCAACGCGCGCCTTGCGCGTGTCGATCGAGATCGGAATCGCAGTCCGTTTGCGCAGCGCCTCGATCACGGGGATCACGCGCTCCATCTCGACTTCGGCAGTCACACCGTCCGATCCCGGCCGTGTCGACTCGCCGCCGATGTCGATGATCGCGGCGCCATCCGCTTCCATCTGCAGCGCCGCGTGCAGCGCTTTCGGATGATCGAAATGCACGCCGCCGTCGGAGAAGGAATCGGGCGTCACGTTCAGGATGCCCATCACCTTCGGCAGCACGAGCTACTCCTCTCGCTCTCGCCGAATGCGCGCGCCCAACGGAGCCAGCCGCTCCTCGATCCGCTCGTAGCCGCGATCGATCTGATGGATGTTGTGGATGATGCTCTCGCCTTTCGCGCAGAGCGCCGCGAGCAGCAGCGCCATGCCCGCGCGGATGTCGGGGCTCGAGATCTCCGCGCCATGCAGCCGGCCGCCGCCGACGATGATCGCGCGGTGCGGGTCGCACAGGATGATCCGCGCGCCCATCGAGATCAGCTTGTCGGTGAAGAACAGCCGCGACTCGAACATCTTCTCGAAGATCATCACGGTGCCTTCGGCCTGCGTCGCGACGATGATCATGATCGAGAGCAGATCCGCGGGAAACAGCGGCCACGGCCCGTCGTCGATTTTCGGAACTGCCGCGCCGATGTCGTAGCGCACGCGCAGCTCCTGATTCTTCGGCACGCGGATGTTGTTGCCTTCGATGACGATCTCGACGCCGAGCTTCTCGAGCATGTGGCGCACGGCGTACATGTGCTCGGGCACGCCCTCTTCGATCACGATCTCGCTGCGCGTCACGGCCGCGAGTCCGATGTACGAGCCGACCTCGATGTGATCGCTGGGAATCGTGAACTCGCCGCCGTGCAGCGACTCGACGCCGCGGATTTTCAGCGAGTTCGTGGCGATGCCGTCGATCTGCGCGCCGAGGATGTTGAGGAAGCGGCAGAGGTCCTGGACGTGCGGCTCCGCCGCGGCGTTGTAAATCAGCGTATCGCCCTCGGCCAGCACCGCCGCCATCACCGCGTTCTCCGTCGCCGTGACCGACGCCTCGTCGAGGAACATGCTCTTCCCCTTCAGCGCGTGCACCGCCATGCGGTACTCCTGCGCCGAGACTTCGATCTGCGCGCCGAGCGATTCGAGGGCGAGGAGATGCGTATCGACGCGACGGCGTCCGATCGCGTCGCCGCCCGGCTTCGCAACCGCAACCGATCCGCAGCGGGCGAGCAGCGGACCCGCGAGCAGAATCGACGCGCGGATTTTCTTCGAGAGCGCGACGTCGGGATTCGAGCTGATCTCACCCTTCGCGGTGATGCGCACGACATTCGTCTCGAGACGCTCGACCGAGGCGCCGAGCCCTTCGAGGATCTGCAGCATCACGCGCACGTCCTGAATGTCCGGCAGATTGCGCAGCGTCACCGGCTCATCGGTGAGCAGACACGCAGCGAGGATCGGCAGCGCGGCGTTCTTGTTTCCGCCGGGCCGGATCGTGCCTTCGAGCCTGCGGCCGCCTTCGACGACGAAACGTTCCATTGGCGCGCGATAGTATCGTCGAGTTGCAGAGTTCCATAGTTGCAGAGTGGCAGAGGGGGTCGAGTTACAGAGTGGCAGAGCGGGAGCGAACGG
>DATKFO010000354.1:0-3773 GCA_035544355.1 Thermoanaerobaculia bacterium | reverse complement strand
CACCGCGAGGCGCGGCAGATATCCGGAGTCTTCGAGCACGCCGAAGAAAAAGAAGAACGTGATGACGACGGGGAGCACGATCGCGATCGCGTACGTGAGCGCCATCGTGATCACGCCGTAAGGTCCGACGAGGAGGTCGTGGAGGAACTTCCACGGAATGATCGCGTCGGCCGCGGCGGTCGCCCAGACGTTGATGTGCTCTTCGAAGATTTTTGTCTCGACGAAATCGACGAGCGTGCCGGCGCCGAGTTTTCCGACGAACAGCCAGGCGATGTAGAGGACGGCCGCGAGAAACGGCACGCCCCAGACCGGATGCATGGTGAGGACGCCGATGCGATCGCGCAGCGTGTTGTGCGTCGCGTGTTGCGTCGCGGACGCGTTGCCGATGATGCGATCGACTGCGGTGAGGCGCGCGTTGGCGATCACGATCGACGGCGGTTGTGCGAGCGCGCGCTGCACGTCGTGGCGGATGCGGTCGAATGCGGCGAGCGATTCGGTTGGCAGATACGGAGTGAGCGTTTCGTCGCCGGCGAGGATGGAGAGGGCGAAGCCGCGGGTGAATGTAGGACAGGCTTCAGCCTGTCCGCTCGCGCCGGGACAGGCTGAAGCCTGTCCTACGTCGATGATGGAGACGACGCCCTGCTCGATCGCCGCGGGATAGCTCACTTCGAGCTTCGCGCGCTTCGGCTGGATCGCTTCGCGGCGCAGGCGCTCGAGGTTCCAGCGGCGCAGCGCGGACGTTGCGACGACCGGCACGCCGAGCGCGACAGCGAGTGAGGAGGGATCGATCTCGCTGTCGCGCTCGCGCGCCTCATCGCTCATGTTGAGGCACAACGTGAACGGCACGTCGTGCTCGGCAAGCTGCAGGGAAAGGAGGAGGGTCCGTCGCAGATTGCTCATGTCGCCGACCTGCACGACGTCGGCGTCGGGGGAATCGAGGAGCATGTCGCGCGCGACGCGCTCGTCGTCGGACTGCGGGATCAGTCCGTTCGTGCCGGGCGTGTCGACGACGAGCCGCGGCTCGCCCGCGATCGTCGCCTTCGCCGTCGTGATCTCGACCGTGGTGCCGGGATAGTTCGAGACCGTGACGTAGCGATTCGTGAGACATCCGAAGAGGAGCGACTTCCCGACGTTCGGATTTCCGATGAGGAGGAGTCGTTTGGGATCCGTCGCGCGCTGCGTTGCTAGTTGAGACATAGTCGCAACGCAGAGTAGGTCGCGTATGAACGAGCGCGCATGACCGATGTCATGTGGACGTGTGATTCGTGTCACGACGAGTTGCAGAGCTGCAGAGTTGCAGAGGTCCACAGGTGCACCCATGTCCCTCTGCAACTCTGTAACTCTGCAACTCTGCAACTCGCGCCCGTGACATCCATCACACCCCCCCGTGACCACCCGCATCGTCCTTCGTTTGCTCGTGGCGCAAATTGCCCTTCATGAGTCACGAGCTTTCGTTTTCCATCGTTGGTTCCGGCGGCGACGGCGCGGTTGCCGCGGGCGATATCCTCGCCATGGCCTGTGCGCGCGAAGGCCTCCATGTCATCAAGACCGAGGCGTATGGGCCGCAGATTCGCGGCGGGGAGTCGTCTTGCAACGTGAGGATCAGCGCGAAGCCGATCCACGCGCAGGCAGACGCACTCGACGCGATCGTGGTCCTGAGCTGGAGCGACTACGCGCGATTTCGCAGCGAGCTCGTTCCGGGCGACGACGCGATCTTCTTCCACGATGAAAAAGATGCGCCGCCCGCGGAGATGACGCGCTATCGCCTCGTACCGATCTCGTTTCCGCCGAAGGCGAAGAACATGCTCGCGATCGGGCTGATCGCAGGCACGTTCGGATTGAATGCGGACGCCGTTCGCGCCGCGATTCACGATCGCTTCCGCAAGAAACGCGAAGAGGTCATCGCCGCGAATCTGATGGCGTTCGACGGCGGGCTCGAGCTGGCGGTCGTCGCGGAGCAGCTCGAGTACGAGCCGTCCGCGCCGAAATTGCTGATGGCCGGCAACGAAGCGAGCGCGGTGGGCGCGATCGACGCGGGCTGCCAGTTCTTCGCCGGCTATCCGATCACGCCGTCGTCGGAGATTCTGCATTTCTTATCCGAGTGGCTGCCGCGCATCGACGGCACTTGCTTGCAAACGGAAGACGAGCTTGCCGCGATCGGCGCAGTCGTCGGTGCATCGTTCGCCGGCGCGAAAGCGATGACCGCGACGTCGGGCCCGGGACTCTCGCTGATGGCGGAGATGATCGGACTCGCCTCGATCGCGGAACTACCTGCCGTCATCGTCAACGTGCAGCGCGGCGGTCCGTCGACCGGCATTCCGACGAAGAGCGAGCAATCGGATCTGTTGCACGCCGCGTTTGCGAGTCACGGCGACACACCGCGCGTGCTGCTGACGTGCACCGACGTCGAGGACTCGTTTCACACGACCGTCGACGCATTCAACATCGCCGAAGAATTTCAGGTGCCGGTGATCGTGCTGTCGGAGCAATCGATCGCGCAGCGGCGCGAGACGATCAACGGCACGCATCTCGCGCACGACGTGCTCGATCGCCGCATCGCGAACGCGGACGAGCTCGCGGAGTATCGCCGCTATCGCGAGACCGACGACGGCATTTCGCCGATGAGCGTGCCGGGCATGCCGTTCGGGATGTATCAGACGAACGGTCTCGAGCACGATGAGCAGGGACGGCCGAACTCGGGCTTCGTCATGCACGAGCGGATGAACGCGAAGCGCTATCGCAAGCTCGACGCGATCGCGAAGAAATACCGGCTCGTGCATCACTTCGGTCCGGAGGATCCGGAGCTCGGCATCGTGTGCTGGGGCTCGTCGGTCGGTCCGGTGCGTGAAGCGGTCGAGAAGCTGAACGCGGATGGATTCCGCGTCGCCGCGCTCGCGCCGCGCATCCTCCTGCCGCTGCCGAAACGCGAGATCGAGCGCTTCGTTGCGTTCGCGTCGAACGTGCTCGTGATCGAGCTGAGCTACTCGCAGCAGTTCTATCGATACCTGCGCACGGAGATCGATCTGCCGCGCGACCGCACGCGCGTTTACGCGCGCAGCGGCGCGAAGAATCTTTCGGTCAGTGAAGTGATCGCGGAAGCACAGAAGACGATCGCGAATCAAGCGATCGGGGTGAGCGCATGAACTACACGGCGAACGAATACAAAACGGATCTCAAGCCCGTCTGGTGTCCGGGATGCGGCGATTTCGCGGTGCTGAATTCTCTCTACCGCGCCATGGCGGATCTGAAGCTCGATCCGCACGACACGGTCGTGATCTCCGGCATCGGCTGCTCGTCGCGATTGCCGGGCTACGTCGAAACGTACGGCTTCAACGCGCTGCACGGACGCGCACTGCCGATCGCAACCGGGATCAAGCTTGCTGCGCCATCGTTGAATGTGATCGCAGTCGGCGGCGACGGCGACGGCGTCGCGATCGGCGGCAATCATTTTCTGCACGCCGCGCGGCGCAACGCGGATCTCGCGTACATCATGATGGACAACGAGATCTACGGGCTCACGAAGGGCCAGGCCGCCCCCACCACCCCCCTCGGCGACAAGACGAAGTCGACGACGTACGGCAATCCCGAGGTTGGGATCGATCCATGCGCGCTCGCGTTGTCGTTCGGCGCGACGTGGGTCGGCCGTGGATTCTCCGGCGATGTGAAGGGCACGCAGGAGCTGATGAAAGCGGCGATGCGTCATCGCGGCTTCGCGTTCCTCAACATCATCTCGCCCTGCGTGACGTGGCGCGGCGAAGATCAGCACAAAGAGC
>DATKFO010000353.1:0-4490 GCA_035544355.1 Thermoanaerobaculia bacterium | reverse complement strand
CGTTTGCGAACAGCAGCAATGTTCATCATCTCGAGCGTCCGACGGCCGAGGTGCCTCCGGGCGGCACGCTGCCGATGGTGCTCACGTGCACCACGTGTCACGACCCGCACGGCAACGGCAACTATCGCAACCTGCGACCCGATCCGACGAAGACCACGCTCGCGCCGATCACGGTGCTGACGCAACAACTCGTCAAAGCGAACGGATCGAATCCGTCGCAGGTCTACGTTCCTTCGAACCTCACGTACAAATCAGGGATGTCGCGGTGGTGCATGCAATGCCACACCGCGCTCGCACATCACTCGGTCGACAAGACGATGTGGGACGCAACACTCGCCGACTATCCGACGTGGTCCGCGGTCGCGATCGCGCGCGTGCCGGTCGAAAGCGCAGACAACGCGATCCCGTCGCAGGACGATCGCGTGATCTGCCTTTCCTGCCACAAGGCGCACGGCTCCGCGAATGCGCACGCCCTCATCTACGCCGACGGCGTGACGCAGGAGTCGACGTGCGAGGAGTGTCACGACCAATGAAGCGCGTGACGATCTCCTTCTGCCTTCTGCTTTCTGCTCTCAGCCTTTCCGCAAAGAACCACGCCTATCGCGCGACCGCGCACGGCCGCAACGCTCAGCGCCGCGCCGACTCGCCTCGCGGCTCGTGCATCCAGTGTCACGACTACCGCGCGCCTTCGCTGCTTTCACCCGCGGAGACGAAGGGTCTCTTCACCGCGAACGACAACGAGCTTTGCTTCACGTGTCACGCGGCGGCGTCCGATGACGGCGTGTTCCCCGGCAACGCGATCTGGCTGCGCTCCGCGCACGCGACCTCTGCGAACGGCGCGAACGAATGCGTCGATTGCCACGATCCGCACGGCGTCAAAGATCGCGGCGGCGTGATTCCCTCGCTGCTGAGCGCACGGACGCCCGACCTTTGCCTCGGATGCCACGACGGATCACGCGGCGCGGACATCCGCGGCGAGTTGATGAAGACGTATCGCCACGGCATGAACGCGCACGGCGGACGCCGCGTCGACTGCACCGATTGCCACAACACCCATCAAGCCATCAAGGATCCGGCGCCCCCGTCCCCGCCGGAAGCGTCGTACCGTCTCGCCAGCGTGTCTCGCGTCGAGGTGGTGAACGGGGGCGCCGGTGTGGTTCCGTCGTATCGGTGGCATCCCGCGAACGATCCGGCGATCGCGATCAACGAATTCGAGATTTGCTTCAAATGCCACTCGTCGGCGTCGAAGCAGAAGCAGCCGGTGGGTCAACCCGATCTCGCGCTGCTGACGAATCCCGCGAACGCGTCGTTCCATCCGATTCAGTCCGAGGGGAAAAATCCGAACATCGATCCCGCGGCGTTCGCGAATGGATTCGATGCGAGAGGCCGCGTGTCGTGCACGAGCTGCCACGAATCGCACGCATCCGACCATGAGTTTCTCGCCCGAAAACCGGGCAACGAACTTTGCTTCGAGTGCCATGCGCTCGACGTCTACGGCAACAACGCGAGCGATGCGCTCACGCGGCGCGCGAGCCGCTTCGACACGCACGCGGATCACACCGCGCGCGGCGTCGCATGCAACGCGTGTCACGACGCGCACGGCAGCATCCGGCACGAAGCGCTGATCCGCATCGCCGGCTTCGACGGCATCACCACCTTCACGCAGACACCCACCGGAGGCACCTGCACGAGCGGCTGTCACGCGCCGCGAACGTACAGCGTGAATTACGCGCGATGAGGAAGCGATCGCATGCGCTGCCTTCCTGCTGATCGCGCGCGTCGCGAGCGCGAACGATCTCTCCGGCCGCATGCTGCTCTCGTTCCAGAAGTACGACCTCGGCGCGATCAACACCGCAGGCTTCCGCCAGACGTACGACCTGCGTCTCGAAAAAGCGCTGACGACGACTGCGCGTCTGCACATCTTCGTGCGCGCCGACGACTTCCACGGCTCGAATGAGTCGCCGCGATTTTCCGAGAACTTGCGGACGCGGCAGATTCAACCGGTGGGGGAACTGTTCATCAACACCGAGACACTGCAGGCGCAACTGCGCAGCGAGCGATTCGACATCCGCTCGGAGACGGAGCGATTTGATTCGCGGCGCACCATCGAGCGCACCGCGGGACAACTCGCGTGGCGTCCGATCGGACTCCCCGAGCTCACGCTCCTCGGGCAACGCAACGCGACAAACGACGAGCGCTCCCACGTCGAGCTCACCGACGAAAACCTCACCGGGCGCCTGCGCTACTTCTGGCGCGGACTCGACGTCAGCGTCGACGAGCGCTACACGCGCACGAACGATCCCGGCACCGGCTACGCGCGCAACGCGACGATGCACGGCGGGCAGCTGACGTACGCGACGTCCGCGTTCTCGAAAAAACTCACACTCTCCGCCGACGCCTTCGCGCAGCTCTCGAGCGTCGAAGAGCGCTCGCTCGATGGCGGGTCGTCGGTGCGCACGCCGGTCACGATCGGCCGCACGCTTTGGGCCGTCGACGACACGCCGAGCGACAGCCGCGATCATCCGCCGTCGCCGATTCCTGCGCTCAACGACGGCAATCTCGACGCGAGCAGCGGCATCTCGATCGGCCCCGACGGCGCGTCGTTTCAAAACATCGTCCTCGACCTCGGCCGCAACGATCGCGTCGACGAGATCCGCATCCTCGTGCGCGATCCCGCCGGCAATCCGCTGCGCAACGGCGGCGGTCCCGTCGCGTGGGATGTGTACACGAGCGAAGACGGACAGTTGTGGGTGCCGGTCGCGCCGGTGCAGACGACGTTCAATTCCGCACTGTCGCTGTACGCGATCACGTTCGATCAACTCGAGCGGCGCTGGTTCAAGGTCGTGAACTTCGGCGTGAACGTCGAAGCGACACTCATCACCGAAGTGCAGGCGTTCTACAAAACTGCGATCGCACCGGGCGGCATGCGTCACGGAAATCTGCGCGCGTACAACGGCACGACGCTCGTGTCGCTGCAGCCGATCGAGCGCCTCACGCTTTCGCTGACGACGAATTACAACGCGACGCGGCAGGACATCGAAGGACTCTCGACGTGGTCGACGACCGATCTCAATCACACGGTGGCAATCGAGTACACGCTCCGCAAAACGCTCGCGTTGCGCACGCGCGTGATGCATCGCGACGTCACGTCGACGACAGGCTCCGCCGACGACGCAGACGAGATCTCCGCGTTCCTCGATTGGACGCCGACGCGCGAGCTACGCGTGTCGTTCGAATCGACGCGGCAGAAGCAGAGCCTCGAAGGGCTCGGCTACACGATCGATACCGAGGCGATTCATTCGACGGCGTTCTTCCTGCGATCGCTTTCTGTGACGCTCGATGCCGGTATCCAAAAACAGACCTACGACACGACGGGCGTTCGCGCGCAGCGCGTGTTCTTCAACCTGCTCGGCAACATTCAGATGTTCCCGTCGCTGCGCACGACGATCCTCGCGTCGCTGCAGCAAAACGATTCCGACGATCCGGCGGCGCAGCTTCTCGGCACCACGCGCGATCAACGCATCTACGCCGATTTCATCTGGCGTCCCGGCAATCCGCTCAGCGTGAGCGCGCGCTACGGCTACGTGTCGGGCGCGCTGCTCAGCGGATTCACGCAGCGCTATCACGTCGAGTGGTATCCGTTCGGCGGCGGCACCGTTTCGCTGGGCGGCTCTTACGACCAGGACATCGATCCGACGACCGATCGCAAAGCAACACGCCTGATTCTCAACCCGCGCTGGGTGATGAATCGCTGGGCCGCCTTCGACATCAGCTACACGTCCGTCCGGACGTCATTCGGAGAGGTGAGGAACGATCAGAAAACGCTGTTCGCCAACCTCACGCTCAGGAGATGAATTCATGAGACCACCAACCCTCATTCGCATGCTGGGAGCGATCGCCGCAATCGCGCTCGTCGCGCGCTGCGGCACGACGCAGCAGACGCGCTTCCTGCACGCCAACGCCGATCTCGGCGCGATCAGGAAAGTCGCGGTGCTGCCGTTCGACAACCTCGCGCAGGATCGCGCGGCCGGCGACAAGGTGCAGAAGATTTTCTATCTCGAGCTGCTCTCGCTCGACGTGTTCGAGGTGACGGAGCCGGGACAGGTCAACAAGATCTTCCGCGCCGGCAGCAGCACGACGGTCGAAACGATGGGGCCCGCCGAGATGCAGAAGATCGGCAAAGACCTGGGCGTCGACGCGCTGTTCGTCGGCTCCGTTGTCGACTTCGCGGAGTCGCGTCTCGGCACGACGCCGGCGCCCGAGGTGACGATTCAAGTGCGATTGATCGAGGCGCAGACCGGCTCGACGATCTGGTCCGTGAGCCAGACGCGCAGCGGCGCAGGCGTCTCGACGCGCCTATTCGGCGTCGGCGGCGAGTCGCTGACGGAAGCAGCGCGGCGGGTGGTGCGGATGGAGTTGGGGACGTTGGTGAAATGAGAACTTTGGACTACCAAGATGTGGCACAGACACTCCTGTCTGTGCGCACTCGG
>DATKFO010000352.1:0-3679 GCA_035544355.1 Thermoanaerobaculia bacterium | reverse complement strand
AGGCGTCATGGATGCCGTGGAAACGATGTCGCCCGGGAGCACCGAAGATCTGCCGCTGCTGTCGGCCGGCCTGCAACCCACTCTATCCGCGAACTCGTTATGGGCGAGGATCGTTCGAGGGCTCGAAGAGCGGGCGTTTACGCCGAGAGCGGCGCAGGCGCTCGCGGTGTTCCGCGATCTTATCGTGACGCTGACCGACGTGGCGCGCCGCGAGTCGGTATCGATCGCGATCGGCAAGATGCTCGATCAAAGCGGATACCTGCGCGACCTCCGCGAGGAGCACAGCGAGGACGCTGAGGCGCGAATCGAGAATCTGGCCGAGCTCGTGTCCGCCGCGCGCGAGTACGAGAGCCGCGAGCCAGAGCCCTCCCTCAACGGATTCGTGGATCGACTTTCGCTGCTGTCGGACGCGGACGAGGAACAAGGCGCCGCCGACGCCCGCGTCTGGCTGATGACGCTCCACAGCGCCAAAGGGCTGGAATTCCCGGTCGTGATCCTCGCAGGCCTCGAGGAAGGATTGTTCCCGCATTCGCGATCGAGCGAGGATCAGGAAGAGCTCGAGGAAGAGCGGCGTCTCTGTTACGTCGGCATGACGCGCGCGCGATCGCAGCTCGTACTGACCGGCGCGGCACGCCGGCGTGTGTTCGGCGAGTACCAGGCTTCCGAACCCTCGCGGTTCATCGACGAGGTCCCCGCGGAGCTCGTCGAGCGCATCACGCCGTCGTTTTCACCCGGTTATCAGGGCAACTTTCCACACTACGAGTTCAGGACGAACCCTTACGGGCGCGGCCGCCGCGGAGGCCGCGTACGTGAGGACGAACCGACGTACGCGTACGAGAACGAAGATCAATCCTCGGTTGGGCCGGGGCTGCGCCCCGGAATGAAAGTGCGGCACACCCAGTTCGGTGTCGGGACGGTCCTCAGCGTCGAGCAACTCGACGACGATACGAAACTGGTGGTTCGCTTCGTCGATGTTGGCCAGAAGACGCTGCGCGCGAAGTACGCGCGGCTGCAGCTCGCGTGACGGCGGGAATCCCTATCGCCGCGAGGTCTTGCTGCCGCTCGGTGCCGCCGTATCCCTCACGCTCGTGATGATCCAGCGGCCCGCGATTTCCTTGTCGGCTTTCAACGCCGCACGCTGCATCGTGACGACCAGCGTTTTCTGAGTCGTCTGCCCGTTCGGCAGCTTGACGTTGGCGTTCAGGGTGACGTCCTTCGACACGAGCTCGCCGTCGTGTTTCTTGTAGTCGGGCGGGTTGCGTTGATCGGAGAAGCTCAGCTCGACGATGCCGCTCTCAGAAGCCAGCTTGGTGCGTGCGTCGGAGACCTTACGGGAAACCTGCGAGCCTTCCTCTCGGAATTTCATCCATGCGGCCTGCACGTCGGCGTCTTTTCCTTTCAGCTTGGATTTTTCGCGCTCGGCCTTCAGCGCACGACTGATCGCCTCTTCGTTGGCGTTGTAATACTCTTGCTTGCGCTTCGAATACTCGGCGTCTTCCGCGCGCGCGTCGTCGAGCGCCTTGGCGTAGGTCTTCACATTGAGCGGCTTGCGCTCTTCGGGCGTGACGTTCGTGATGCTGAAGCTCGTCACCGTGCCCTGTGTCTGCGGGTCGAAGGAAACGGTCGCGAAATTCTGCAGCGACGTGTTGTCGCGCAAGCGGGAAGCGGTGAAGAACTGATTGAGAATCGGCTGCTCGGCTCCGCCCGAGCACGCAACAGCAGCGAGGACGGTCAGCGAAACGGCGAGCAGAATGACGGTCGGTCGTCGCGGCCGATGCATACCGGACCTCCAGGGATTTGAGGAGGTGAGGATATGAGAATTTGAGGATCTGGGCTATAGAATTTTTTGGCCCTATTCCTCTTCCTTTTCGACGAGCCGTGCAATGGACACGACCTTGTCGTCGCCCTCGATATCGATGAGCTTTACGCCCTGCGTGGCACGCCCGATGGCGCGAACGTCGTTCGCCTGCGTTCGCAGAATCATCCCCTGCTGAGTGATCAGCAGCAGCTCGTCCCCGTCCTGGACGTACGCCACCCCGACCACCTGGCCGTTTCGATCCGTCGTGGCGATGTTGATGATGCCGACGCCGCCGCGCGACTGGACCCGGTATTCCTCGATTTCGGTCCGCTTGCCGTACCCGCGCTCGGTGACGGTCAGCAGCGTGCCGCCGGGACGGACCACTTCCATCGCGACCACGTAGTCATCGTCTCGCAGAGCGATGCCGCGGACGCCGTACGCGGCCCGGCCCATGGGCCGGACGTCGGTTTCCGGGAATCGAATCGCCATGCCGTCTCGCGTGCCGATGAACATCTCGCCGTTGCCGTCGGTCAGCTGCACCGCGATGACCGCGTCGCCGTCTTCGACGCCCATCGCAATTATTCCGCCGGCGCGCGGGTTGCTGAACGCGGACAGCGCCGTTTTCTTGACGACGCCCTTGCGTGTGCCCATCACGACGAAATGCGCATCGTCGAACTCTTTCACCGCCAGGAGCGCCGCGATCCGCTCGCCTTCTTCCATCGAGACGAGGTTCGCGATCGATTTTCCATTTCCCCCCGGACCGACGTCTGGAATCTCATGGACCTTGAGCCAGTACGCGCGGCCGCGGTCCGAAAAGATCATGATGTAGGCGTGCGTCGATGCGACGAACAGATAGCTGACGAAGTCTTCGTCGCGCGTCCGCATGCCGATGCGGCCCTTGCCGCCGCGGCGCTGGCTGCGGTACGTGGAGATCGCGGTCCGCTTGATGTAGCCGGTGTTGCTGACCGAGATCGCCATGTCCTCTTCGGCGATGAGGTCTTCGATGTTGATCTCGCCCGACTCGCCCTCGAGGATTTCGGTCCGCCGCGCGTCGCCGTACTTCGTCCGGACGTCTTTCAACTCGTCGACGATGATCTGCATGAGCAGGCGCTCGCTCGCGAGAATCGCGCGCAGCCGCTCGATGGTCTTCAGCAGGTCGGCGAGCTCGTCGAGGATCTTCTGACGCTCGAGGCCCGTGAGCCGCTGCAGCTGCATGTCGAGAATCGCCTGCGCCTGGATCTGCGTCAGGCTGAACCCCGACATGAGGCCATCGCGCGCTTCGGGAACCGTCTTCGAGCCTCGAATCATCTTGATCACCTCGTCGAGGTGATCGAGCGCGATCTTCAGCCCTTCGAGAATGTGATAGCGCGCCTCGGCCTTTCTGAGCTCGAATTCGGTGCGCCGCCGGACGACTTCGCGCCGGAACTCGACGAAGCTCTCGACGAGCTGCAGCAGGTTCAGCACCTTCGGCCGCCCGCCGACGATCGCGAGCATGATGATCCCGAAGCTCGATTGAAGCGGCGTGTGCTTGTAGAGGTTGTTGAGAATGACCTCCGGCACTTCGCCGCGCCTCAGCTCGACGACGATGCGCATGCCTTCGCGGTCGGACTCGTCGCGCAGATCGGAAATTCCCTCGATCGTCTTCTCCCGCACGAGGTCCGCGATTCGCTCGATCAACTTCGCCTTGTTGACCTGATACGGAATCTCGGTGAACACGATCGAAATGCGGTCGCCCTTCTTGTTCGTCTCGATCGTCGACTTCGCGCGCATCATGATCGAGCCACGGCCGGTCGTGAAGGCCTGCACAATCCCCGCGCGGCCGACGATGAAGCCGCCGGTGGGAAAATCTGGACCGGGAATCAGCTTAATCAGCTGTCGAAT
>DATKFO010000351.1:0-4876 GCA_035544355.1 Thermoanaerobaculia bacterium | reverse complement strand
GGCGCAGCGCACACGCGGTCCGGAGTACGCCGCGCGCGTGCTCATCGGCCTGACGTACGCGCAGCCGCAGCTCTCCGATCCGTCGCTCGCCGCGTCGGCGAAGAGCCGCATCGCGACGATCGCCGCATTCCTGCAATCGCTCGAGAATCCGGACGGCTCGTTCGGCGCGATCCTCTCGCCGAAGTATCCGATCGTCCGCAACGCGCAGTGTCTCTACGCGCTCGCTCGCGCCGGCGTCCCCGGCACCGATCCGGGCCTGCGCCAGTCGATGCTCTGGCTGATCAACAAACAACAGCCGAACGGCGGCTGGTTCGAAGCCGACGGCGAGAGCCAGGTGCAGTGGATCGATGAGTCGACGTGGGCGATGATCGCCCTCCCGGCCGCGTTCCTCCGCCTCGGCCAGTTCGACGTCGACTTCCAGCTCTTTCTCCCGTCGAACGAAGACTTCGTCTCCGCGAATATCGCGCCGACGTCATCGGTCGCGGTGACCGGCGGCAAGCAGCTCAAGTGGCATCTCCCCGGCGTCACCGACTCCGGCTACGACCTCTTCTTCAACGTGAGACTCAACGGCCTCACGAACGGAGAGTCGCGTCCGGTGAGCGGTCCGGCGTCGGTCACCTACGACAATCCGTACACCAGCGAGCACGTGGTGCGCGACGTCTCGGTGCCGAGCGTCACCGGCTACGCGCCGCTCACGCTCAACGTCTCCACCGACCACCCGGCGTACGGTCCGAACACGAACGTCAACATCACGCAGGCCGTCGGCAACGTCGGCACGACGAACGACGGCATCACGACCGATCTCGTCATCCGCGATGCGGCCGGAACCACCGTCGCAACGGTTGCCACGAATCAGACCGTCGACGGACTCCCGCCCGCCGCGTTCCCCGGCTGGCATTACGCACTGCCGGTGTCGGTGCCGATCCAGACCGACGGCGTGCGCCGCTTCATGATCGCCAACGTCGACTTCGCGCAGAAGCTCACGCAGCTCGGCGTCGCCGGCACGTTCGATCGCAACTCCATCCGCGTCTCGGGCGACAACCGTCCGTCGACGGAGCTCTACTTCACCTGGTCGCCGAGCGCCACGAATCCGAACAGCGGCCAGATGATCGTCACCATCCCCGACGACGTGCCGTCCGGCTCGACGTACACGATGCACTTCTACTTCGACATCATCGAGAACGGCTTCAAGCCGGTATCGATGTTCGACCGCACCGCGAACGGCGCCGCCACGACGGGCGGCGGTTCGGGCGGCTTCAACGGCGTCTACTACAACCTCGACACGGCGCACATGTCATCGGCTCCGGGTCTCCCGAGCGGCGTCGTGTTCCTCGGCGCGCCGATCCTGACCGTCAAGCACGCCACCTCCGCGATCTTCTCTTCCGCTCCGGCCGGCGTGCCGAGCACGTTCTGGGGCACGGTGTGGGACGGCGTGTTCTTCGCGCAGACCGCGGGCACGTATCAGTTCCTCATCGGCTCCGATGACGGCTCGTGGCTCGAGATCGACGGCTCGCTGCTGATCAACAACGGCGGCAACCACGGCACGATCGAGCGCACCGCCGCCGTCAACCTCACCGCAGGCTTCCACCGCTTCAAGGCCACGATGTTCAACTGGGCTGGCCCGTACTCGATGTACGTGTATTGGGCGCCTCCCGGCAAGAGCTTCGCCGTCATGACGTCGGACGTTCTCTACGCGGCGCTTCCCGCGGGCGGCGACGGCACGAGCACGGTCGTCGGACCGGCGCAGGCCCTGCCGAACGGCACCGCCTCCACGCCGTTCGTCTGGAACACCGGCGTCACCGCGGCCGCTCCGTACACCGTCGTCTCCACGCTGCGTCAGTACGGCGCGTTCATCGCGAGCGCATCCACTCCGTTCACGATCACTCCTGCGTCCGCACTGAGCGCGACGCTCGCGACCGACAAGGGCGCGTACAACCCCAACGAAACGGTGCAGCTCACCGGCTCGGTGCAGTACACCAACGGCAACACGACGCTGCGCAATCTCTCCGCGTCGATCGCAGTGCTCGATCCGACAGGCAACGTGCTCGCGACGAGTGCGGCGACGCCGATCGCTTCAATGAATCCGGGCCAGCTCGTGCCGGTGCGCTTCGATTGGCCGACCGGTTCGTCTGCAGCAGGGATCTACAGCGCGCGACTCGTCGTGGTCGATGCATCGAACGTCGTGCTCGTCGACAAGAGCGTTCCGTTCGAGATCAAGTCGACGGCGCAAACCGGCAAAGGCCTCTCCGGCACGATCACCGTTCCGGCGACCGTTGCGCAGGGCACCGACGCCACGATCGCCATCGCGGTGAAGAACGACGGCAACGCCGATCTCACCGACACGCCGCTGCTCGTGCAGCTCGTCGATCCGCTGACGCAGAACGTCGTGCAGCAATGGACGTTCACCGCGTCGATCGCGGCCGGCGCGACGCACACCGCGCAGTTCGCACACAACACGTTCGAAGAGAATCCGCAGCAATACATCGTCTTCCTGTCGTCGCAGATGGCGACGCCGGCGACCCAGCTCGCGAACGCGAAGTACACCGTCGTGCTGGTCGCGCCGACCATCTCCGCGACCGTCGCGGGTGATCGTCCGTTCTACGACGTCAACGACACCGCGCACATCACCGGCTCCTGGACGTACGTCGCGGGCGGCCGCACGCTGCGCAACATCAAAGCGACGGTCTCGCTGCTCGACAACGCGTCGAACGTGCTCGCGAGCGGTGAGGGCACCGTCGCGTCGATCGTGCCGGGCAACTCCGCCGCGCCGGTCGTCGTCGATTGGAACGTCGCCCGCGTCGCGCCCGGAACGTACACCGCGCGCATCGTCGTCACCGATCCAGTGAGCGGCGAGCTCGGAACCGCAACCGCGCCGATCGTCGTGCGCTCCACGAAAGTCAGCGGCAAAGGCATCACCGGCACGGTGAGCACACCGCCGACGGTGACGCACAAGGACCCGCTCCCGATCGCCCTCACCATCACGAACCTCGGCAACGACGGCGTCATCGACGCACCGTTCGCCGTGCAGCTCGTGCGCAACGCGACTGTGGCCGCAACGCTCAACTTCACCGCGACCGTCGCGAAGGACGCGACGTTCCCGCACAACCTCATTCAGGACACCAGGCCGCTCGCGCCGGGTACCTACGACGTCGTGCTGGTGAATCTCATCACCGGCGCGTCGCAGGTGCTCGCCACCACGAGCGTCCAAATCGTGCCGCTGCCCGCGACGGTCACCGGCGTCATCGCCACCGATCGTCCGACGTACGACATCAACGAGACCGTGCACGTCACCGCATCGGCGATGTACACCAGCGGCAGCTTCATCATCCCCGTCACCGGCACGCTCACGATCACATCACCCACGAACGCGGTGATGGCGACGAACACGATCAACGTCCCGGCGTTCAATCCCGATCCGCCCGACAACGTGTTCGCCACGTCGCTCGATTGGTCGACCGGCGTGTTCGCGCCGGGCACCTACACGGCGACGCTGACGGTGAAGAACACCGCCGGCGCAACGCTCGCGCAGAAATCGACGACGTTCGTCGTGCGCTCGACCGCCGTGACCGGTAAGGGCATCAGCGGCACGATCTCCACGCCGGCGTCGGTGTGGGAGAAATCGCCGCTGCCGATCACGAACGTGATCACCGACAACGGCAACGCCGCACTCGTCAACGCGCCGTTCGCCGTCTGGATCGTCGATCCGGCGACGAACAACGTCCTCGACACCGTCACGTTCACCGCGTCGGTCGACAAGGGCGGCTCCGCGACCGTGCAGCTGCCGTACGACACGATCCATCTCGCGATCGGCAACTACAAAGCAGTCCTCGTCTCGATGATCACCGGCACGCCGGAAACGCTCGCCTCGACGCTGTTCGAGATCGAGCGCATCCCGCTGCGGATGGAAATGTCCGTCGCCGGTCCGGCGCGCGTGCTCATCTGGGCGAATTGCGCGAACGGCAACAGCAACAAGGGTTGCACGCCGGTCGAGCCGAAGTTCATCACCAGGACTCTCACTGACGCAGGCATCCCGTGGACGCTCGTCGGCGATCAGTACACGTTCGCCGAGAAGATGCGCACCGGCGCGTACAGCGAGTCGATCGTCTACGAGCCGGGCGCGTTCGAAGCGAAGCTCGCGAGCGAGCTCGCCGAAACGATCCACGCCGGCTTCGGCATGCTCTACATCAAGAGCACGACGAACGCCGATCCGAAGATCGAAGGCGCCCTCGGCGTGACGTTCGGCGGCAAGCTGAACGCAACGTCGACGCTGCTCGACGTGACTGCCAGCGGCTTCACGACCGCGGGACAGCTCACGCTCAACGGCGACTCCGTGAAGCTCACGGTCGGCACCGCCCAAGTCGTCGCGAAGATCGCGGCCACGCAGGCGCCGTCGATCGTCTGGAATGCGTACGGCGCAGGCCGCGTGATCACGATTCCGTTCGACGTCGAGCAAACGCCGTCGCTCGACATCGCGAAGCTGCTCCTCGGCAGCGTCAACTACATCTCCAGCATTCCTGCGACCGACGCGCGTCGGGTCGTGCCGATCGACTTCAAGGTCACACCGCCGCCGAATCTGCCGGCGGATCTCACGATCACCGCGACGTTGCCGGCCGGCATGAGCGTCGTCTTCGCGCAGCCCACGCTGTCGTCGACGACGGCGACGACTGCGACGTGGACCGTGCACACGACGGGCACGGAGTTCCATCTCTACCTGTGGGTCCGCCTGCCGGATGCGATCGGCACGTACACCGTCACCGGCACCGGCGCATTCGGCAACCAAACGCCGATCGTCACGAAGACGGTGACGCTCACCGTCGCTGCGGACCGCGTCGCGATCGAAAACTCGCTCGCGTCGCGGCTCGCAACACTCGATGCA
>DATKFO010000350.1:0-2262 GCA_035544355.1 Thermoanaerobaculia bacterium | reverse complement strand
CCGAACGGGAGGCCTTTTGTCGAGCGCAGCGAAAGAGCTACTTCTTCGCGGGTGCGGGAGCCGGAGTGCCCTGCGCTTCGTTGAAGCGCTTGATCACCGTCTCGGTGATGTCGATCGCATCGGACGCGTAGATGAGGCCGGACTCGAACTTGTTGAAGATCGCGGCGAGGCCCATCTCTTTGCCGATGGCGTCGATGATCGGCTTGATCTTCGCCTCGAGCGCCTGGAGCTCGCGGTCGCGCGCTTCACCGACTTCACGATCGGCGTCCTGCGCGTAGCGCTGCATCGCGATCTTCTTGTCGGCGAGCTGCTTCTGAAGATCGGTCAGCTTGTCTTCGCTGAGCGAGAGCTTCTTGGTGTTGATGTCCGCGTCGAGCTTTGCGAGATCGTCGTCCATCTGCTTCGCCTTCGCGATCTTGTCTTCCTGCATCTTCTTGAGCTTTTCGTACGCGGATTTTCCCGCCGTGGACTGGGCGAGAACTCTGTTGACGTCGATCACCGCGACGCGGGACGGCGTGCTCTGCGCGAACATCGGAGCCGCCAGCGCAGCCACCGCAACCGAAACGAGAAACTTCTTCATGGAATCTCCTTCTTGATGTGTGCCGAGGGCTCGGACATCACGAAAATGCGGCCCTCTTTAGAACGTATTCCCGATCGTAAACTGCACTCCCTGGAACTGGTCCCCATCTTTCGGTTGCGGATTGATCGCATAAATGAAACGAAGTGGGAACTGGAACACGGGGAGGTAAATGCGCAGCTCAGCGCCGGTGCTGTAGCGCAGCCCCGAGACGTCGAATTGCTGGTCGTGCGAGTACGACATGCCCGCATCGGCGAACAGCACGAAGCGCAGCGGATCATTGACCTTGAAGATGTATTCGAAGTTGTACACGTGGTACTTGTAGCCGCCCACCGGTGAATCGCCGCGGCCCGGAACGTTCTCGAACGGTCCGAGCGTGCCGTACTCGAATCCGCGCACCGAATACTCACCACCGACGAGGAAACGCTCACCGAGCGGAACGCAGAGATCGACGCTCGCGCTCGTGCGCTCCGCGTACGTGTGCGCGCAATCGTTGCGCAGCGGATGGATGTAGCCGGCTTCGACGTTCGCGCTGAACGACGTGCGCTTCGAGAGCCGCAGGAACTTCGTCGCATTGAGCTGCGGCTTGAGGATATTGATCGTGCCGCCAAGCGGACCGCCCGAGTACGCGACGGAGAGGCTGAAGCGTCCGCCGCGCGTCGTGTCGTACGGGTTGTCGCGCGAATCGAATCGATACGCGGGCACGAGTGACGACAACGTGAACGTGAAGTCCGCGACGCTCGCAACCGGAACGTTGCCGTTCGGATCGGGCTCCTCGGTGAATTCGTAGTGGCTGCGCGTTTTCTCGAATCCGTACAGCAGCGACGCGGAATCGAATCGGCCGAGACGATAGCCGTACGCGATCGTGCCGCCTTTGCCGCGCTCCTGGATACCGAACGACTGCGGATACGTCGTCTGCCGATTGAACAGCGAGATGCCGAGGCTGTTCGGCGTGTCGAGGAACCAGGGATCGGCGTACGACAGCGTGAAGTAGTTCGCGCGGCGACCCTTTTGGTAGCTGAGGCCGAAGCTGTCGCCCTCGCCGAGGAAGTTGCGCGTCGAGAACTGCGTCTGCACGAAGAAACCGCCACCCTCGGAGTAACCGCCGCCGAACTGGATGTCGTTCTTCCCTTCTTCGTTTCCTTTGACGGTGATGTCGACCGTCTTCGATTCCTGATTGACCTTGAAGTCGGGGTTCTCCGTGACCTTGAAGTAGCCGAGCTGGCCGAGCTTGTAGATCGACTGCTTGAAAGTCTCCATGTCCATGATCTGACCTTCCTCGAGGAAGATCTCGCGGCGGAGAACCTTGTCTTTCGTCGTCGTGTTGCCCTGGAACTCGAGGCGCCCGAGACGGAACTGCTCGCCTTCGAACACGCGGAAGTGCACGTCGACGATGTTGCCTTCCTTCTCGACGTACTCCGGATCGACGTACGCGTAGATGTATCCGCGAATGCGGTACGCCTCACCGAAGGCATCGGCGCGCGCCTGAATCGGCTTGCGGCGGATCGTCTCCCCTTTCTTCAAAGGGAAGTTGCCGATGATCATGTCTTTCGTGAAGACCGTGTTGCCGTCGACGCTCACTTCGCCGAACGTGTGAACGACGCCTTCCTTCACCGGGATGACGACTTTCACGCGCGGCTTCTTCGTCTTGCGGCCGACGGTGACGATCTGCGGATCGCCGAACG
>DATKFO010000349.1:0-2839 GCA_035544355.1 Thermoanaerobaculia bacterium | reverse complement strand
CGCATCGAGCTGACGTTCGCCGATCACAAAGTGAAATCAGTCCGCGGCAATCTCGTCCGCGTCGATGCCTCCCTGAGCGAAGATCGCGCGATCAAGTCACGCGTGCGCGCCATGCAACGCGAGCTCGAGAAGGATCCGAAGTATCGCGAGCTCTTCACCATCGTCGCGCATCTCGCCGCGCCACTGACGGTCGACGAGCTCGGCGCACGCACCGTCGAGCTGATGCGCGATCTCACCCACGCCGATGCTGCGCTCTCGACGAAGAGCAGCTTCCGCCAGCCGCTGCCGAGCGGCGACATCACCATCGAATTACTGCGCGCCGCGATGCCGTACGACAACGAGATCGTCGTCGCGGAGATGAACGGCGAGCAATTGCAGAAACTGCTCACGACAGCGAACGAATCGTACGTCGTCAAACCGCAGACGATCGATCCCGCGAAAACATACAAAGTCGCGGCAACGGATTACATGGCACGCGTCGCATATCGCGATTTCTTTCCCAACGGACAAGGGACCGGATTGAGAGTGCGCGAGGAGTTTAGGAGTGCGGTGGCAAAGCCACCGCTTTCTGATCCGGATAGGAAAGCGGTGGCTCCGTCGCCACCGCACTCCTAAAGCCAGCCCTTTTCCCGCGCGATTCGCGCCGCTTCCACGCGATTCGCGGCGCCCATTTTGCTGATCGCCTCGGACAAGTAATTGCGTACGGTTCCTTCCGACAAATGGAGCGACCCCGCGATGTCGGCGCTCGTTTGTCCTTCGCCGGCCATGCGCAGCACCTGGCGCTCGCGATCGGTGAGCGGATCGGGCTCGCTCCACGCTTCGGCGGCGAGCTCGGGATCGACGACGCGTCCGCCTTGTTTCACGCGGCGCACGGCGTTCGCGAGTTGCTCCGCGGGCGAGTCTTTCAGCAGATATCCCGACGCGCCCGATTCGAGTGCGCGGCGCAGGTAGCCGCCACGCGCGAAGGTCGTGAGGATGATCACGCGCGTCGGCAGTTGCGCGCGCTTCACCGCGCTCGCGACTTCGAGTCCGGTCATCTTCGGCATCTCGATGTCGGTGAGCAGCACGTCGGGTTTTTTTTCGGTGCAGAGCGCGAGCGCTTCTTCGCCGTCCTGCGCGCGGCCGACGACTTCGATGTCGCCTTCGATCTCGAGCAGCGCCGCGAGCGCGCCGAGGACCATGGCCTGGTCTTCGGCGATCACCACGCGAATCATGCCGTGCGCTCTCCGATCGCGACCGGCGCGGGCAACGGCACGAAGATCGTCAGCGTCGTTCCGTGCACGCTGTCACGCGTCACCGTTCCGCCGAGCGCTTCGACGCGCTCGCGCATGCCGGTGAGTCCGATGCCGAACTCCGACGTGCTGCCGCGCCCGTCGTCACGCACGATGAGCACGATGCGTCCGTTTTCGTTCGTGAGTGCGATCGCGCAGTGCTTCGCATACGCGTGGCGGACGACGTTCGTGATCGATTCGCGCAATGCCATCGCGAGCACCGCTTCGTGCGAAGCAGGAATCGTCATCGCCGGCAAATCCGCGGCGAGCGTGACGCCCGCGGCGGCGAGCGCTTCGCGCGCGGCGTCGAGCTCCGCTTGCAATCCACCGGTGCGATAGCCGCGCACCGCGCTGCGCACTTGCGCGAGCGCGTCACGTGAAATGCGCTCGACGTCGCGGATCTCGCTGCGCGCGCGCTCGGGATCGCGCTCGGAGAGTTTCACCGCGAGCTCGGACTTGAGCACGATCAGCGAGAGCGTGTGGCCGAGGAGATCGTGGAGGTCGCGCGCGATGCGCTCGCGCTCCGCGACTTTCGCGAGGTGCTCGATCTCATCGTGCGCGAGCCGCAGCCGCGCATTCGAGCGGCCGACTTGTGTGAAGTGCATGTTGATCGCGCCGACGAGCACCGTGAACACGACCGGCCACGCCGCATTGAAAATTTCGATGCGAAGGAAGAACGCTTGCAGCAACGCGATCGTCGCGATGATCGCGATCGCACGAATCGAAGTGCGCGGCAGCTCGAGCTGTCCGGCGAACGCCGCGGCGTAGATGAAGAACGCGCCCGCGCCGCGGTTCCACGGCCAGCAGACGATGCCCAGGACCGTGATCGCGGCCATGATCAGCATCAGCTCGCGGCCGCGCGCCCAATACCCGCGCAGATAAAGAACGAAGAAGATCGCCGCCGCAATCAGCGTGGCGATCCACTTCGTCATCGACGGATGCGAGGAGAACGCCGGCGTAATCAGGAACGGAACGAGGTAGATCAGCCACGCATACGGCGTCCATCCGAGCTCGGAGTCTTTGGGGAGCAGGGGCATGGGTGCAGTTTACCCGTACATCTTTCCTTCATCGCGCCGGTAGCCGAGGTACGCGACGAACGCGAAGAGCACCGTTGCAATCGCCATCGCGGTCACGTGACCGAGCGACGAGCCCGTGCGGCTCACGCCGAGGATCTTCAGGGCGAGCTGCGAGAAATGAAATGGCGGGAGAAAGAACGCGATCATCTGCACGGGCTTCGGCAGCATCCAGATCGGCACCCAGAGTCCCGACAGGAACGACATCGGCAAATACACGAGATTCACGAGCGGCGCGGCGGAGTTCGGTCCCGCGAAGTAGCCGATCGCGAGTCCGAGCGCGCAGAACGTGATTGCGCCGGGCACGAGCACGCCGAGGAGCGAGAGCATCTGGACGATCGAGAGGTGAATGCCGCCGACGAATCGCGCGAGCGTGAAGAGACTGAGCACGATGATCGAGCTGAAGAGCATCGCCATCGCGATCTTCGCGACGAAGTACGCGCTGATCGGCATCGGCGTCGTGCGCTTCGACTCGATCCAACCCTGACCGCGCTC
>DATKFO010000348.1:0-4646 GCA_035544355.1 Thermoanaerobaculia bacterium | reverse complement strand
AGCCGTACGAGTGGCTCGATGATTCCGAGCAGCTCGAGCCGGGCACGAGCAGTTTCCTGCGACAGCTCGAGATTTCGGTCGAGCGGCTGCGCAACTACGATCGTGGTGCGTGCGTGATCGCGGAGCGCAGTCCGATCGATTTCGTTGCGTATCTCCTCGCGCTCGATGAAGAGCCGCCGATCGAGCTCGCCGCGCGAGGGATGGCGCACGTCGATTTGCTCGTCGTGTTGCCGCTGAACGATCGCGATGGGATCGTCGCGCCGGAGTCGGAGGATCTCGAGTTGCGGGATGCGATGAATGAACGACTGTTGGAGATCCTCGCGACCGATCTTCTCGGCGATCTGCGCGTGATCGAATTGCAGGGCTCACGGCAACGGCGTCTTGCCATGCTCGAACGTCTGCTGCTGTAGGGGCGCCAGGTCAGAAGCTGCCCCACAGCAAGACGCGCTTGTACGTGTAGAAGAACGGGCGCGCGTCGCCGAGAGCGTCGATCACGCGTTCGCGATACGCGGTGAGAAATTCTTCGAAGCGGTCGCCGAGTCGGCGTTCGTAATCGGTGAGCAGCGCGCCGCGCACCCATTCGACGACGTCCGCGCTCGACGGCAAGACGTGTCCGTAGATCTGCAGGCGCACGTGCTGGCGGGTGTAGCCGAGGTGATGGAGGAGCGTGGCGTAGCGCTCGACGGGGAGGACGAAATCGGCGCGCGGCTCGACGTCGAAATCGTGCGCGAGCTCCGCGGCGATCATGTGCGACGGATGCTCGTCGTTGGCCGGCATTTGAATCGCGAGCTGTCCGCGCGCGGAGAGAAAGCTCGTGAGACGCGTGAGCAGCGATTCGTGATCCGGAACCCAATGCAGCGCGGCGTTGGAGAAGACGAGGTCGTACGGCTGATCGGTGACGAACGCTTCGATGTCGCCGCGCTCGAAGTGGAGCATCTCCGCTCCGAACGCGCCGCTCTTGAGCAGCATCGTTTCGGAGTTGTCGATGCCGATGGTTTCGAATGCGCTGAGATGTTCATGCAGCTCGCGCGTCAGCTCGCCCGTGCCGCAGCCGAGATCGACCACGCGCATGCGCGGCCGATGCTCGACGAGCGCCATCAGGTCGGCGAACGGCTGCTTGCGTTCGGCCTTGAAGCGTTCGTATTGCTCAGGGTCCCACATTTAGGAGTGCGGCGGCAGAGCCGCCGCTTTTCGTGTTCAAGATTGTTCAAGATAGGAAAGCGGTGACTTTGTCACCGCACTCCTAGACTGTCCCAGTTCATCACGGCGTTCATTACCAGCGCGTATGAGCCTTGCGTGTTTGCGCGCCACATTGGATTGTTGACGAAGAGCAGGACGTGTCCTTTGCCGCGCGGCGCGTCGATGACGACCGGCTTGCCGGCGATTTCGTCGCCGCCTTCGAGCATGCCGGACAGCAGCAGTTGATCGGCTTTGCTGGCGAACGACACGATCACGCGCGGACGATCCTCCGCCTTCGGCATGTAGGGCTCGAAGTTGTACGCCATATCCTCGGGCATCTGGAATCCTTCTTCACCCGGCCCGGGCTTCGGACGCTCGGGCAGCGGAACGAAGGGGCGGCCCTGCGGTACGTCGGGATCGTTCTTCGATCCACGTCCGCTCGGACGCGAGTCCTGCGATGGATCGTCGCGCACGCCGACTTTGAAGATCGAGCCGGCGGAGTAGTAGACCGGCAGCGTTTCGTCGTAGCCCCACGCGATGGGACTCTTCTTGTCGGTCACGCTTGCGGAGATGATCGTGCCGGGCGCTTTGAGTTTGTTCGCAGGCGAGATGCGCACGTAGCGCGCGAGTCCGTATTCGACGGCCCATTCCGAAGTGTCGTCTGACGTCACGAGCAGTCCGCCGTCTTCGACGAAGTGCGCGAGGTTCTGCACGCCTTCGAGCCCGAGGCCGGGGCGCATGTTGTCGGTCTCGTCGATGCCGCCGAGGTTGGGCGTGAGGTCGGTTTTCTTCCAGGGAAGTGTTGGGCCAGGCGGATAGCCGTTGACGAGCTCCTGCGGCGACGTGCCGTTTGCGGGCGGGAAGAGAATCACGTCGAACTTATCGCGCAGATTCGGCATCGACGAGACGTCCTGCGTCGAGATGTACGTGTACGGCACGCCCAGCGATTCGAGTGCGAGGCGCCACCAGCCTTCGTCCTGCGTGAAGCGCCACGTGTGCATCAGTGCGATGCGCGGCGTGCGCAGCTCGTGCGATTTCGCATTCGCGGGCGCGGCGTCGAACACGGTGCCGGTCGCGTATTTTTTCTTGTCGATCGTGACCTCTTCATCGGCGATGAAGAGCTTCGCGTTGGGATTTGCGAAGCGATAACGCGCGAGACTCGTATCTGCGGTGTTCGCGAGCGGGAACGTCACGGTCGCCGGCGCGATCTCCGACTCCGCGTGCATCTTCACTTTCAGCACGTCGGGATTCGCGACACGCTTGAACGAGAGGTTTTTGAGATAGCCAAGGGTCCAGCCGGTGTCGTCGTATACGCGATCTTCGCCGCGGACGTATTGCACGTCGAGCAACGTGTCGGCGAGCCGCGAGTACGGTTGATCCATGCGGATGATGTACGAGCCCTTCGCGAATTTCTCGGGCTCCGGCTTCTTCTCTTCTTTCTTTTCGTCCTTCTTGTCGTCGTCTTTTTTCGCGGGCGCCGGCGGCGGCCAATTCGTCATCATCGAGAACGCTTCGTCGGCGACGTTGACCTCGATGCCGTGCGTGCGCAGCAGCGCCATCAGCTCGCGCAGTTGTCCCTGGCGTTTCTGCGCGCCGTCGAACACCCACGCAGCGGGGCCTTCATTTGCGGCCTTTGCGATGGAGCGCTTGCCGAGGAGCCAGTACTGCTCGAGAAAGTGCTCGCGGCGATCTGCCATGTCGGAGAGCGCGAAGAGCAGCGCGGACTGCTGGTAGTTGACGTTGTTGCGGATCGACCAGCGCACGGTCGGCAGCGGCGGATTCGGACGGAACCACGTGCGATCGCTCGCGCCGCGCACGACGCGATTCTCGGTCGTCGGCCAGCGATTGCCGAATGTCTCGTAAAAACGTCCGATCGAGTTGTGGCCCATGCCGACCCAGAACATGTAGTTCGGCGCCCAGCCGTCGTAGAAGCCGTGCGTCCACACGCCCGGCAGTCCGCGCTTCGTGAGCTCGTCGATTTCGTGGTACGCCATGCGATGCCACTCGTCGATCATCAGCGGATCGAGCACCGGGTTGTACGGACCGGTGCCGGTCGAGATGTAGAGGAACGGCACCGACTCGTGCAGGTCGTGCACGACCTGCGGATGAAAGTCGAAGTACGCCTTCATCACGTTGCGGCTGAGCGCGAGCGTGAGTCCCATCTGATCGCGATTGTTGTCGTGTGCGACGTAGTGGCCCCAGTAGATCAGCGGCGGCGTCGGCACGGTCGGATTCGCGGCACGATAACGCCAGAGATCGACCTGGCGATTGCGCCCGTCGACTTCGAGCACCGGCGTGAGCAGCACGATCACGTTGTCCCGAATGTTCTTGATGAACGGCGTCTCCTCGACCGCGAGGCGATACGCGAGCTCCATCTGCATCTCGGGGCTCGCGGTCTCGGGCGAGTGCATCGCGCCGGTCGCATAGTAGATCGGCTTGCCGCTGGCGATCAGTTTCTTCGCGTCGTCGTCGCTGAGCTTGCGCGGATCGGCGAGCGAGCGCGTGATCTCTTTGTAGCGATCGAGATTCGCGATCGTCTCTTCGTTCGCGATCGCGACGAGGATCATCTCGCGCCCCTCTTCCGTCTTGCCGATCGAGAAAACCTTCACGCGCGGCGACGCCGCTTCGAGCGCGCGCATGTAGCGGTACACATCTTCCGCGTACGTGAGCTTCCCTTCCGCACCGGCGATGTAGCCGTTGAACTTCAGCGGAGTCGGAACGCGATCGGAAGCGGGAAGGTGGTCGACGAGCTCGGTCAAAAAGCGCGGCTCGGTCGTGAACTGCCTGATGGCCTTGCCGTACTCCTCGTCGTTTTGCGCGAAGAGGGGCGTGGCGGCGAGGAGAAGGGCGAGTGCAGTTTTTACGAGTTGCATAGTTGCAGAGTGGCAGAGTCGCAGAGGGGCCCGAACGACTCCTCTGCAACTCTGCAACTCTGCCACTCCGCAACTCGCTACGCGCAAATTCCGTTGCGAAGAATATCCGCAATCTCTTTCACGGCCGTCGTCGCATCTTTGCCGAACGGCTCGGGCACGCCGAAGAGGATTTCGACCGAGAAATAGTTGAAGAAGAATCGCGTCGTCAGCAGCAGCGCGCTCACCGGCGAAACCTCGGGACGCAGTTTCGCCGTCACCTCTTCGAGGCGGCCGTCTTCGTCGAAAAACTTCGCGAAGCGCTCCGCCATCTCGCTGTAGAACTTGCGGATGTGCGTGCCGTCGAACTCGATGACGTCGACATAGATCAGCGCGATGTAGTCGCGAAACAGGCGCACGCTGTCGCGCGCGGAGTAGCCGAGCTGCTCGATATTCGCGGGAAACGTGTCCGCACCGCGCAGCACGCGCGTGAACGGAAAGCGATCGGTATCGCTGAGCGTGAGGTATTCATCGAGCAGCGCGCGGAACAGCGACTCCTTGTCGGGGAAGTGATGGTAGACATTGCCCGTCGACACCTCGGCGCGCAACGCGATGTCG
>DATKFO010000347.1:0-2415 GCA_035544355.1 Thermoanaerobaculia bacterium | reverse complement strand
CAGGCGTGCCTTTTCCGCGTCGCTCAGTGAGCCGTCCTTCAACGCGTTCGATTGCATCTTCTCGACCGTGGCTTCCTGGTGCTCGAGACGGCCGGCCTCGCGCGTGTTGAGCTCGCCGCTCTGCAGGCCTTGCTCGATTCGATTCTGCTGGTTGTCGTCGCGCTGCACGGTACTGCCGGTAGTTTGCGCGAGCGTTGCGCCGGCAAAGAGCATTCCGACGGCGAGGGCAATGCTGGTCCTGGCTATACTCATGTTCCTCTCCTTGTAGTTCGATCATTGTTCTCGGGCGTCCGCTCGAGCTCGGTGCCGAGGCTCGCACGACGGTCCTGCTGGCGATAACGCGGTCGAACCGGAGCGCGCCGACCATCCGCATGTAACAGCGTGTTTCCGCGGATGCGTGGTCGCGCCTTCAGCCGAACACGAGCACCTGCGACTTCGGCAGGCCCTTAACGAGCAAGCGATAGATGTCGAGATCGAATTCGACGCGCGGCGGTGTTTCGAGGATCGCCTGCAACTCCGCGTCGTCGCGTGCGGTGCCTAGCCAGCACCAATCGCGAAGCACGTGGATCTCGGTGCGCTCTCTGGTGAAAGATGTTTCGCGAACGCCGACCATCCCGGCGAAGGGCCAGCGCCTGAGCGCGTGTTTCGCCAGGACTTCGCGCAATCGCGCGTGATGCGCGTAGCGCGTTTCCGCGCCGACGCAGGCGCCGGCGCATTTCCTGAGCTGGCGCGCGAAGCACGGTCCTTCGCGGCGTTCCAGGCCAAGGGCAGTCCAACACAGCGATGCTTCTGCAGCGAGTCCGCGCAACGCTTCGCGTGCGTCGCGACGCGAGCTGAACGGCCCGTAGAGATCGTCGAGCGCACCTGGATCGATAGCCGGCGAGCAGACGTACTCCGGAGGCGAGGGCTCGGCCGCGACGTGCAGCGCTACGATGTCGGAGCGTCGGCGCAGCCGCTGGTTGTACGCCGGCAGGAGCGACTTCACGAGCTGCGACTCGCGCAGCAGGGCGCCCAGCTCGCCGGCGGTCTCATCGAATTCGATGCGCGTGATCTCGGCGGACAGACGCAGGTCGTTCGCGCTGCGATAGTCTGAAGAGAAGTGCGAGCCGATGCGCTCGCGGAGGTTGATACTCTTCCCGACGTAGAGCGGCAGCGCGTTCAGGCCGTAGAAGCGGTACACGCCGGGGGCTTCCGGAATCGCATCGAGAGCGTCCGGCGCGAGCTGCGGCGGAAGGCTCGGCGTCTTGAGCGCGCGGCGAACCGCGGCTTCGATGTCGTCGAGCGACCTGTCGCGATAGATCGCCTGCACGAAGGCCCACAGGACGCGCGCGTCGCCGAGCGCGCGGTGCCGATGGTCCGCGGATAGCGCATGCCGCGCGATCACCGCGTCGAGGTTGTGACGACCCGCGTCGGGGTAGAGTCGCCGCGAAAGCTTAACCGTGCAAAGGACCTTCGCGGTGAACGCGCGGCCGAGCCGCGCGAACTCGTGCTTGAGAAAACCGTAATCGAAGCGCGCGTTGTGCGCGACCATGATGCATCCGGCGAGGCGCGCCGCGACCTCATCGGCGACGGCCCGGAACGTCGGCGCGCGCGCGACCATCGCATTGGTGATACCGGTAAGCGCCTGCACGCCCGCGGGAATGCTGCACTCGGGGTTGACCAGTGTCGCCCACTCGCTCACGTCGCTGCCGTTCTCGACGCGCACGATGCCGATCTCGGTCACGCGGTCGCCCAGGGCGGCGGTGCCGGTCGTTTCGAGGTCGACGAAGGCGATCGACGGGGCGAACATGGCTTGACAAGAAGAACGATCGTTCGCTAGTCTACACCCCGTGTCGAACGATCGTTCCTACCTTTCGGCCCTACAGGACTACTATGCCCGGCATCGGGCATTGCCCTCGTACGCGTCGATCGGCTCGCTACTGGGCCTGCGCTCGAAATCCTCGGTCGCCGCGCTCGTCGCACGCCTCAAGCTCCGGGGGCTGGTCGAGTCGACGCCCGACCGCCGGTTGGCGCCCACGCGCCGGTTCTTCGAGCGGCCGGTGGCGGACGCACCGGTGCACGCCGGCCTGCCGAGTCCGATCGACGACGCGCCGGCAGACGCGCTTACCATCGACGATTATCTGATCGAACATCCGTCGCAGACGGTGCTCGTGCGTGTCAAGGGCGATTCCATGCAGGACGCGGGCATCTTCGACGGCGATCTCGCGGTTGTCGAGAAGCGCAACACCGCGCGCCGCGGCGAGATCGTCATCGCGATCGTCGACAATCAGTTCACGCTGAAGCGGCTCGACATGGAACGCGGCGGCTTCATTCTTCGGCCCGAGAACAAAGCTTATCCGGTGATCCGCCCGGAGGGCGCGCTCGAGATCTTCGGGGTAATGGTCGGGCTCGTGCGCAAGACGGCCTGATCTCACG
>DATKFO010000346.1:0-21853 GCA_035544355.1 Thermoanaerobaculia bacterium | reverse complement strand
GCTCGCCAGTGGCGCGATTCTCAATCACGACGTCACGCCGCACCTGCAGGTCAGCGATCTGACGGCCGTCACGATCGACGCGAAGCTCGACGGCAATGCGTTCACCCTCGACACTCCGATCACCGCCGAAGGCGCGCACGTTCTCGACATCACCGTCACCGACGCCGCGCTCTGGAAGTCGACGATCTCGAATCTCAGCTTCTTCATCGACAAGACCGCGCCAGTCGTGGCTATCTCCGTCGACAACAAGGCGCTGAAATCAGGCGACGAGTTCGGCGCGGCGATCACTCCGACGATCGGCGTCACCGACATCAGCGCGACGACGATCGTCGCGACGCTGGACGGCGCTGCGTACATTCCGGGCACGCCGATCGCGGCCGAAGGCAATCACACGCTCGCAGTCACCGTCACCGACGCCGCGAACTGGCAGACCGTTGTGCCGCCGATCACGTTCGCGATCGACATGAGCGCGCCGGTCGTGAAGGTCACCGAACACGACGTGCCATTCGAATCGGGCACGAAGTTCAATCGCAACGTCGAGCCGAAGATCGTCGTCACGGATCTCACGAAGACGGTCATCGACGCGAAGCTGGACGGCGCTGCGTACACGCCGGACTCGGTCATCACGTCCGAGGGCAACCACACGCTCACCATCTCCGTCACCGACAACCTCGGGCACCTCACCGTCGTCCCGCCGATCGCGTTCCTCCTCGACAAGACCGCGCCGGTCGTGTCGGTCGTCGCGAATGGCACGCCGATCGTGTCGGGCGCGGCGTTTCTCAACTCCGTCAAACCGGAGATTCTCGTCACCGATGTTTCCAAGACCACCGTCGATGCGAAGCTGAACGGACAACCGTTCGTGTCCGGCCTCGAGATCACGGCGGAAGGGAAGTACACGCTCACGGTCACGGTCACCGACGAAGTCGGCTGGGTCACGACCGTGCCGGCGATCGAGTTCTTCGTCGACGCCACCGCGCCGGTTGTCGAGCTTCGCGATCATCACGACGAGTTGCTGAAGAACGATTCCTGGTACGCGGAATCGGTTACGCCGAAGGCGATCATCACCGACACCACTCCGACGACGACGACGGCCACGTTGAACGGACAGCCGTTCACGATGGGCACGCAGATCACGGCGGAAGGGAAGTACACGCTCGCGGTGAAGGTCGTCGATCAGGTCGGACTCGCAACCGACGTTCCGCCGGTCACGTTCACGATCGACAAGACCGCGCCGGCGATCACATTCACTTCGCCAGTCGCGAACTCCACGATCACGACGCGCGAAGTCGTCGTCACCGGCGACTCCGACGACGCGATCTCGATCTTCGTTAACGGCGCCGAGGCTGTGATCGATGCGGCGACGAAGAAGTTTGCGTCGCCGTCGATCGATCTGCTCGAAGGTCCGAACGTCATCAGCGCGGTCGCGCATGATCGCGCGGGCAACAAGAGCGAGCCGTCGATGACGGTCACGCTCGACACGCGCGCGCCCGAGCTCACGATCACGTTGCCTGCGGAGAACGCATGCATCGACGCGACGCAGGTCGAAGTGAAGGGCACCGCGTTCGGCGACGTCAGCTCGATCAAAGTTACGGCGGGCAACGCCGCGCCGGTCAACGCGACGCTCAGCGCCGACTCGCGTAGCTGGACGGCGATGATTCCGACGCCGGGCGAAGGACGCCTGACGCTCACGATCGCCGCAAATGACGCGAGCGGTCACGCATCGACGCTCGTTCGCAGCGTGGTCATCGATCGCACGAAGCCGGTCATCGAAGTCACCGAGTTCGATGCGCCGTTCACCGCGACGCTCGTCAATCGTCCCGTCGCGCTTTCGGTTCGCGCGAAGGACGTCGACGCAAAAGCGACGCTCACAATCACGCTCGACGACGCGCCGTTCGCGACCGGCGACGTGATCACCACCGAAGGAACACACACGCTCAAAGCGAAAGCGACCGATTGCGCCGGACACGTTTCCGACGAGAAGGTCGTCGTCTTCCGTATCGATCGCACGCCGCCGATGATCACGAATCTCGTGCCGGCGAACGGCGCGAGGATCGGCAACAAGCCGCCGATCACCGGTACCGTCAGCGAGCCTGCGACGATCGTCGCTGAAGGCACGCCGTACACCGCGACGCTCGCGGGCAACAGCTTCACAATTGCCGCTGCGCTTGAAGAAGGTCTCAATCAATTTTCGCTGCTCGCGACGGATGCCGCGGGCAATCAGTCGCGCCTTCCGTACGCGTTCTCCGTGAAGTCGACGGCGCCGGCGGTCGAGATCGTCGAAAACGGATCGCCGATTCCGGCGAACGCGCTCTTCAATCGCGACGTCACTCCGGTCGTTCGCGCGAGCGATGCCGACGCGACGATCACCGCGACGAAGAACGGCGCGCCGTTCACTTCGGGCACGACGATCAGCGATGACGGCACGCACACGATCACGGCGAAAGCGACCGACACGTTCGGTCACGAGTCGTCGACGGTCACCGCGACGTTCCGCATCGACAAGACCGCGCCGTCGGTGAAGATCACCGAGCCTGCCGAGGGTGCGAAAGCGACGGCGGGGTCGATCACGGTTCGCGGCACGGTCAGCGCCGACGCGAAGACGGTGCTCGTGAACGGCGTGTCGGCAACGTTGCCGGGCAACGGCACGTTCTCCGCGCAGCTCACGCTCGATGGCAGCGATCTCTCGATCGTCGCGATCGCGATGGATGAAGCGGGCAACTCGGCGTCGGATCAAGTCGATCTCGTTGCCGAGGGTGGGAAGCTGGCGATCATCCTCACTTCGCCGGCCGACAAGATGGTGACGAATCGTCCGCACACCGTCGTCGCCGGTCAGGTGCTCACGCCGGCCGATGCGGAATCGCTGACGGTCAACGGCAACGCGACGACGTTCGATGCGGTCGGCTCGTTCCTCATTCCCGATTTCGTGCTCGCCGAGGGCGACAACCCGATTACCGCGACGGTGAAGAAGAAAGCCGGCGCGACGAACTCCGTCACCGTCACGGTGAAGGCCGACTTCACGCCGCCTGTGTTGAAAGTGCTCGCGAACTCGATCGAGCTCGCGGCAGGTGCGCGCTTCGCGACGTCCCCGTCGATCGTGCTCGATGCGACCGACAACTTCCCCGGCGTCGTCACGCGCTTGACGATCGACGGCACCACGATCACCGGCACCGTTGGAACGCTCGCGGATGGCGGTCACTCGCTGACTGCCGTTGCGCGCGATGCCGCGGGCAACGAGACGCGCGTCGATCGCACGTTCTTCATCGGCGGCTCGGTCGCGACGACCGGCTGCGCATTGAACAGCATCGATCCAGTCGACAACGCGTCCGTGTTCGACTCCACGATTCACATCACCGGACGTTCCGGCGGCGCGGCTGCGGTGCTGATCAACGGCACGCGCGCCGAAGTTTCCGACGGCTCGTTCTGCGGCGAAGCGAATCTCGTCGCGGGCCGCAACGAGATCACGATCCAGTGCGCGAACGCGGACGGCACGGCCACGAACGACGCGCCGCTGAAAGTCATCTACTACCGCTACCTCGATCCGACGATCACGATCTCCTCGCCGAGCAACGGCGCGGTCGTCACGAATGCGAAGACCACCGTGTCCGGTACCGTCGGCGCGGGTGTCGTCGAAGGCGACGTGAACGGCATCCGCTTCACCGTGCCGAACGACGGCGCGGCGACGCACAACTTCACCGTCGCGGACGTCACGCTTGCGCCGGGACTCAACGTCATCGCTGCGCGCGCGCAAACGACGTCGCATCGCGGCGGCGTCGCAACCGTGCGCGTGAAGCTGCTGACCACGACGCCGCAGATCGCGATTACGTCGCCGCTCACTGGTATGTCGACCGGCTCGAATTCCGTCGATGTCAGCGGCACGTACGCGAACATCGATCCGTCGACGATCACCATCACCGCGGGCAGCTCGACCGTCAGCGCGACAGTCCGTGTGCTCACCGACACGACCGGCACATTCAGCATCGCATCCGTAAATCTCGCAGGCGGCGCGAAGACGACGATCACCGCGAGCGGACGCAATGCCGCGAACGCGCAGGCAACGTCGTCGGTCGAGGTTGAACAGGTGGCGACTGCGCCGCAGATCACGATCACGTCGCCGGTGGACAACACGTTCATTCCGGCGTCGAACACCGCGAAGATTCACGTCACCGGTCACATCAACGATGTCGCGAATCCTGCGGTGCAGGTGAACGGCGTCGCTGCGACGCTCACCGGCTCCGACTTCTCGGCGGACGTCGATCAGACGACGACCACCGGCGGCTCGACGCCAATCGTCGCGCGCGTCACGCTCACCGACGGACGCTCCGCGACGGATGCGACGCGCGTCATTCGTCTCGCCGGTCCGCTCAGCGTGCGCGAGACGTTCCCCGCGAAAGACGCGACAGACGTCGATCCAGCGGTCGTGATTCTCGCAACCGTTTCGAATCCGCTCGAGGGCTCGACCGTTGCGGGCGCGTTCAAGGTCACCGACTCCACGAACACCGCGATCGCGGGCGATCTCTACGTCGATCGCGATGCGATCAGCTTCGCGCCGCACGATGCGCTGAAGCGCGGCGAGCGCTACACGATCACGATTGCGCAGTCGCTGAAAGATGCGGCCGCGTCGGCGCTCGACGCCGCGTACTCGAGCAGCTTTGCTGTTGGTTCATCAGCACCGAACACGCCGCCGGTCGTCGATCCGATTCCCGACGGCTGCTTCACCGATGCGACCATCACCGGCCGCGCCACGATTCCAGGCGCGCGCGTGCAGATCGAAGTCGACGGTGTGAAGGTCACGAAGGTCTCGAACGCAACAACCGGCGCCTTCGACGCGCGCGTCACATTCTCCGGCCAGCCGGGCTTCCACTCGGTGCGCGTGCGCGAGCTCGGCGGCGACGGCACGTACTCGCCCGAGCGGTCGTTCTGCGTGCGCGTGAACTGCGCCGCGCCGCGCGTCGTCGCGGCCGCGCTCGATCGCACCACGAAGAAGCTCACGATCCAATTCTCAAAGTCGATGAATGCATCGACGCTCGCCCTCGGCACATCGATCAAGATCGAGCCCGAAGCCGCAGCAGCATTGACCGGCACACTCGCGATGAACGCGGCGAACGACACCGCGACGATCACGATCATCGACACGATTCCGGCGACGTCGATCACGCTCACCGTCACGCGCGCCGCGAAAGACGCGACCGGCACTGGGCTCGCCGCGGAGTACACGCAGGTCTTCACCGTCGACGGTGGAACGCCGTCCGCGAGCGGCAAGGGCTACATCTCCGGCGCCGTCTACGACGCGACGAAGGGCCGCCCGCTTTCCGGGGCGCTCGTCGCGATCACCGGCGAGCCGTCAACGGTCACGAATGATTCCGGCCGGTACGCATCACGTCCGCTCGCCGAAGGTGCGTACACGATTCGCGCGAGCGCGTCGGGCCGCACGACAGTCTGGCGTCAGGCCGTAGTTCCGGTCGGCGCAGGCGTGTTGCCGATCGACATCCGCCTCACCGAGCGCGGACCGGAAGTCACGACGAACGGCAGCGCGCAAACGCTGACACACGGCGGCGACACGACGGTCACGAAGAAGATCGATCTCGCGCTCGCAGCTGCATCGCTCACCACCGGCAAGAAGGTCCGCCTCACCGCAGTCGGCGCGCAATCGCTCGCCGGTCTGCTCCCCCTCGGCTGGTCGCCGCTCGCAGCAGCGGAGATCGTCGTCGACGACTCGACCGATCCGGCTCCGATGCCGGGTGCAACGCTCACGTTCGATCTCGACACCGATGCAGCGAAAGTTACGGCCGCGACGCAGACGCTCTCGGTCGCGCAATACGACAGCGATCGCGATGAATGGCGCGTCGCCGTTCCGGTCGCGAATCTCAACGGCAACAAAGTCACGGTCGATCTCGCCGCGTCGGGCAACTACGCGCTCGTCTACGCCGACAAGGCCGTGCATCTCGCGCATCCCGCAGTCGCACGCGCAGGCGCAGTGCTCACCGGCGTCGCGAATCCGTGTCTCACGACGCCCGAGGTCTGCCTGCTCAGGAAGATCGACTTCAAGTTGAATCCGCAGGCCGTGCTGCCGAACGGACGCACGACCGCAACGCTCAGCACCGAAGGTGCGGGCGCGACGCAAACGTATCCGTCGGGTACCGCGGTACAGGCGTACATCGATGAGCAGCTGAACCTCGCGGACGGTCGCGTGCTCATCGATCCGCCGTTCGCAACGGATCTCCTCGTCTATCGCGATCTCGCCGGCAACACAGGCATCGCCGATTTCCATCTCGCACCGACGCCGCAAGCCGCGGCGGCGATGTTGCGCGACGGCGTCGATCACATTCGCGTCGTCGACTATCCGGGCCGCATCGATCGCGGCACGCTCATCGGCGCGGACGGCGGTCGCGTGCCGGGCGACGACGCAGTTACGATCGACATCCCGAGCGGCGCGACGACGGAACCGTTGCACGCAACGGTCGCATCACTTACCGCTGCGGATCTCGCGAGCTACGGCTCGATCGCCGGCTTCCGCATCGCCGGCGGCTTCACGTTCTCGCTCACACGCACATCGGAACCGACGCCGATCGAAGGCGTGACCGTCGGAGCGCCGCAGCTGATCAAGCCCGCGCGCGCCACGTTCGCGGTTTCACCGATTCCCACGAACCAAGTCATCGTGGCCGAAGTGCTGTCGTCGACGCCGTACGGCTCGATGCTGCGCATCGTCGCCGCGACGACCGGCTCCACCACCGTCGACGTTCCGGGCTCGAAGATCTTCACGACGCGCGCGGCACCGTCAGGCGTTCCGATCGACGGCATCGTGCGCGACGGCCGCTATCTCGTCCTTGCCGCGGAATCGCCGATCGCGTACGCGTACGGCCAGGTGCGCGTCGGCGACGCGAACGGACTCGCACTCGCGAATGCGCGCGTGACCTCCGGCATCGGCAAGCCGATGACCGCACCGCTCGGCGTCGGCGAATTGACGCGCATCGGCGGCGTCTTCGCGATTCCGGTCGCGGCGAACGCACCTGCGTACTCGCTCCTCGGCCGCTCGATCGCAACCGGCGACGGCGATATTGCCGTCGCAGCGCAGCCCGCAACGCCTGACACGTTCGTCAACTTCGGCGCGCTCGTGCTCGCAGCGCAGCCGCCGCAACTTGTCAGCGTCACGCCTGATGGCACGAGCGAAGTCGATGTCTTCGCGCCGTTCGCGCCGCAGGCGAAGTTCAACGTCGCCATCGATCCGACGCTGCCTTCGGTCACCGGCGGCCTCGTGATCCGCAACGTCACCGCAGGCACGACGATGAACGGCAGTGTCTCCGCCGTCGGCGACACGGTGAAGTTCACGCCGTCCGAGGCGCTGCAGGCGGATTCGCAATACTCGATCACCGTTGCGCCGACGATTCGCGCGCTCACGAACGGCACGCCGTTCGGCAAAACCGTCACGAAGCAGTTTCACACGCGCGCGCTGCCGGCGAACAACAACACCATCCATCCGGAGCGCATCTCGATCACGATTCCCGACGAGAACGGCAAGTCGACGATCCGCGGACTCGCGGGCGCGCTGCCGACCGGCGATCACGTGATCGCCGTGCGCCGTGGCCGCTTCTTCATCGTCTCGTACGAAACGACCGTCACGAACGCGGACGGCTCGTTCTCATTCGATGCCGGCCATCAGGATCCGAAGGACAAGATCTCGATCGAAGACGACATCGATCTTCGCGTGATCGACGCGACGAGCCACGCAGTGGTGGCCGTGATCCCGCTCAACTTCGCGAGCGCCGACGGCCGCACCGTCATCGCGAATCCGACGAAGACTGTCACCGTCACGAGCGCGGACGGCATCTCGATCACGATCGAAGAAGGCACGTTCGACGTTCGGACGCCGGTCACGATCAACAAGTCCGAAAAGAGCGCGCTCGCGAGCGTGCCGAAGTTCGATCAGGAGCTCCACTTCTCCGCCGGCGTCGAAGTGAAATTCGACGGCGTCGCGAAGAAGCGGATGCAGCTCGACGTCCCCGCACCCGCCGGTGCCTCCGCCGCCAAGTCCTACTTCCTCGGCTACCTCGGGCAGTCGATCCGCGGTCCGCGCATCGAGCTCGCAGACTCGCTGCGTCTCGAGAACGGCAAGTTCACGACGACGCTCGGCACGGGCTCGAATCTCAAGATCAACGTGACCTCGTCCGGCTTCGGACAGCAGACGTCGCAGGTCATCTCCAATCCCGCCGACGTGAAGCGCTTCCTCATCGGCGTGCTGCGCAGCGGCATCTACGCGACCGTCGATCTGAACGTATCGTGTGGCTGGACCGTCGTCAGCGGCGTCACCGCCGGCGTCGACATGTTCTGGGATTCGTACGCATCGCTGTTTGCGTCGCAGTTCACGCTCATCGAAACGCACGGCCGCGCGCTCATTCCGGTCACCCCGAACAAACAGTTCCAGGTCGTCGGCGTCGACGCTTCGACCGGACTCGAACGCTTCCGCAAGGTGTACGACCCGATCGCCGCAGGCGATCCATTTGCCGCGTCGATCGTTCCCGCACCGATCGATGACGAGATCGGACCGTATCCGGTCTTCGCATCGCCGGGCCGCTACGAAGTGATCGACACCGCGCCGATCGGCACGACGCTGACGTCGGTGCGCGGCCTCGAAGTGAGAGTCCTCGGCGACGACATTCGCGTCAAGCGCACGGATGCGTCGGGCAGACTGGAAGTGCTCAACACCGCCACTCCGCAAATCATCTCGACGAACGCGATTCAGGGCACCGAGATCCCGATTCCGGGCAAGGCGCTCGATCGCATTCTCGTCAGCCTCGAAGCGAACAACGTCGATCCATTCACGCCGGTCTCGATCACATTCAACCGCTCGCTGTATGTCGGACCGTCAACCGCTCCCGACGCCGTCGACGCGTTCTTCAAATCGGGCACGCTCTTCAAGATCGAGAGCGGCACGTCGCTCGGCACCTTGAGCCCGATCACCGAGCAGGCGAAGTTCTCCGTCGATTCGCAGAACCGCCGCGTGATGGTCGATCTCAACGGCGCGCTGCAGATGGGCCGCCTCTACCGCATCACGATCAGCAAGAACCTGCAGGGCGTGAAGCCCGACGGCACTGCAGGACTCAAGCTCGCGCAGAAGCTCTCGAGTGGCACGACGGGTCCGGAGCTCGGCGACGACCTGCATCTTCTGTTCTACACGCGCACGCCGGGCGGCGAGCTCGCGAGCTTCAACCTCACGAGCGGCAGCGTGCGCGATCTCGCGATCAATGGAAACGTCGCGCTGGTCTCCGCGCTCAACGGCGGCGTGCAGGCATTCGATATTTCGGATCCCGCAGCGCTCGCGACGGCTTCCGAGCCGATCGGCAAAACCGCGACCGGCGTCAACGACATGTGGGGCATCGCGAGCGATCGTCACGGACGCATCTACACGACTGCGCTCGAAGCGATGTTCGGCTCCGTGCGCTCGTACCGTCTCGAAGATTTCCTGCCGGTGAGTCCGGGCACCACGCGCATCGTGCAAGGTACCGTCTCGAACGCGATCGTCTGCTGGAGCATCGGCGCGAGCGCCGGTCTGCCGTTCGCGACGTCGGCGACGATCGTCAGCGATCGTCCCGAAGCGATTCCACGCAAGCTCCAGGTTCTCCTGCAGGACAAGGAAGAGAAGCTCGACGTCACGTCGCTCATCAACCCGGCGCCGCCGCTGCCTCCGCCGCCGCAACTACCGGGCGGTTTCGCCAGGATCCAGATCACGGTCCCGGCGGAGAGCGCGATTCCGTATCAGCTGCAGCGTGTCACGATCGAGAACCGCACCGCGGGACTGCACTGGTCGAAAGACATTCCGCGCGGCGGCAGCCAGACGTTCGACATCCTCGCGCGCAAGGGCGATGAGATTTATCGCGTGCGCAACGAGATGACGTACGGCGTGATCTCGCTGTTCGGCTACGGCATCGGCGTGTTCGATCTCAACGCCGTCGAGTCGAACGATCACCCGGTCGACACGGGTTACAAAGCGATTCGCGAGAAAGTCACGCTGACCGACGTCAAGCCGTGTCAGCCGAATCCATACGTCACGTGCACGGCGGCCGATTACGAGCCGAAGTGCCCGACGATCGACATGTTCGCGACGGCGCCGAAAAACGTTCCGTGTCCCATTCGCGAGATCTCGTTCACGCCGGAAGCGTTGATCACGACAGGTGCCGGATCGTCATCGGTGAATGTGTACTCGCTCGATTCGTATCGCGGCGTCCTCGACGTGACGATCGATCCGCCGGAGAAGGCGGGAGCAGAAGCCATCACGACGCGCCACACCGGACTGTCGGTCGGCAGCTCGCCGTCATCCGGCAATTCGTATCACCAGCGTCTCCTCACGCTACGGCAGTTCTATCTCACGAAGACCGGACGCGAGCCGCGTCCGCGCTTCCAGTCGATCGCGCCGTATCTCACGTACGACAAAGACGGCAAGCCGCTCAGCTACGCGCTCATCACAGGACGCGACTTCGGTCTGCTCGTGGTGAAGCTCGACGGCGCGCAGCTCACACCCGATCATCTCGTCGACCTCGTGTGGATTCCTGCGGGCGCAGTCGCCGTGCGCGTAATTCCGCGCAGCGATCTCGCAGTCGTCGTCGATGGCGCCGGCCGCGTGCTCCTCGTCAACCTGAAGAAGATCGACGAGAGCGACAAGGTCAGCGCGCTGCCTCCGTGCTCGTCCACGTGCGTCGAGGCGGAAATGTTCCCGACGGCGTGGAAGGCCGCGAATGCGACGACCGCGCCGCTGCCGGCGGGCGCCGATTGGTTCGAGCTCGGTGCCGACGATCCGCGCATCATCTGGAAGTCCGCGCCAAAGACCGTCCTCGGCACGCTCGCACCGGTCATCGATCCCGACACCGGCATCCTCTTCACCGGCGACGTCCTCGGCACGCGCATCCGCGCAATCGCCGCAACCGATCCGCACCCGCGCGTGATGGTCAACATGGGCGACGCCGGCGGCTATCAGGAAACGGGCGGCATCATTCCGCTCGGCATCGATCCGCCAGCCGACGCGCCGCTCAAGAATCCGGGAGCGTCGCTGTCCGTGTTCCGCATTGAAGTCACGCTGCCCGGCTCGATCACCGAGTCGCTCGTGGCCGCGGGCAACAAGCTCCGCTTCGCCGTCGAAAGCGAGCGGACGTTGAACGGCGTCACCGGTCAAACGCCGAAGCCGTTGCCGGCTGCGCATCTCCGTCGCTCGGATTCCGCGGGCAAGGAAGATGTGCGTCCCGCGCCCGACGCATTCTCACTCTCGCGCATCGTTCCGTACGACGCGAGCGATGCCGAGCTCCGCAAACTTCGTTATCAGAGCGGCTACAACCGCTTCGTCTCGCCGTGGATCGTCGCGCTCGCCGATCCGCGCGCGAGCTCGCAATACGACTGGTCGCCGTGGGGCATCACTGCCGCGGACGACAATCTCAAGCGCGAGCACGGCTGCTTCTCGTGCACGAAGCCGTCGTGGCTCACCGGTACCGCAGGCACCGACTTCTTCGAGATCTATTCGTACGGCCGCTACTTCTCCGTTCGTCCGGAGGTCTGCAAAGCAGGTGAGTCGGGCTGCGTGCAGGGCAACGCGTATTTCGAACCGACGGCATACCAGTACCTCGGCCGCGGCGATCGTCTCGTCACGCGCGTCAGCACCGTGATGGCCGACAGCGTGCGTCCGACGCACGTGCTCACCGCCGCACAAGTACCTCCGGTTGCCGGCGGCTCGCTGCAGGGAACAGTCTTCGTCCACAGCGGCGAGTTGATGCACACGGCGATCGATCACAGCGCCGGCGGCCGCGCCGGATGGAACGTCGTCTTCGATCGCACCTATCGCTCACGCACGCTCGGCCTCTCGCCGCTGGCGCGCGGATGGGATTCGTCGAACTTCCAGCGTCTGCGCGAATTGCCGACGAAACACGTCGAATATCGTGACGGCAGCGGCGAGCTCTGGCTCTTCAAGCTCGTGGGCAGTTCCTACACGTCGCCGACGGGTCTCTATCTGAAACTCACGAAGAACTCCGACGGCGGCTGGGACCTCATCGACCAGAAGTTCCGCATCTCGCGATTCGATTCGCTCGGCCGGCTCGTTCGTCAAACCGACGAATTCTTCGACGGCGACAAGGCCGGCAACACGATCCGCTACTACTACGATCGCGACAGCCACCTTGCGAGCATCGTCGATCCGGTCGGACGTTCGACCGACCTGCTGTGGAACAACGATCGGCTCGAGACGGTCAAGGATTGGCGCCAGCGCAGAGTCGTCTATCACTACGATGATTTCGGACGCCTCGAGCGCGTCGAGCTGCCGAAGACCAAGGGCCAGGACTCTACGCCCGAGCAGCATTACAAATACAAAGACGCCGCCGCCGCGCAGTACTCGAACGGCGTCGACCTCGGCGCCAATCTCGAAACGATCACCGAGCCGGGCGACGATCAGCCGCGCGTCACCTATTCGTACTTCGACTCCGGTCTCAAACGCGACATGGTGCAGGACGAGACGTGGGGCACCAGCGACAACGCGAAGCCGGAATTTGCGTACACGATGCCGTCCGGCACGTTCCCGTCGCCGACGAAGACCGTCGTGACCGACGCGCTCAAGCAAGTGCGCGAGTACACGTTCGAGAACGCGACGCAGCCGAAGGACTACGCGTCCGATCGCGCGCACGCGACAAAGATCGTCGAGAAAGATGTCCCGGTCTGGCAGCTCGCTGCGTTCGGTGCGGCGCTTCCGGGCAGTGTCTCGAAGAGCGACACGGGCAAGACGCCGGCGCCACACACGATCGAGCCTGGTTTCACCGAAGGCCGCATGACGTCGTTGAAGATCGACGGCGTCTCTACTACGACGTTCGGCTACGACCCCGTCGCGCCGGTCGGATTTGTCCTCTCATCGAAAACCGTCGACGGACTCGCCGGCGCCGCCGGCTTGGCCCAGACGTACGAGCATGACGGTGCGTTCATGAAGTCGGTCACGTCCGACGGCAAGAAGATTGATTCACCCGAAGCTCATAACGGCGTTCTCGAGTTGACGGCGGAGGATGGTGGTGTGCAGCAGATCACCACCGTTCTTTCGACGGGACTCGTGAAAGAAGTGAAATCCATTGCAGTCGATGCGCCCGCGCAGGGCTCCGGCGACTATGTGAAGCTGGACTATCTCGAGCCGGACGATCCGCAGGAGTACAAGCGCTCGCTTCCATGGCGAACGACGATGGGCCTCGAAGCCGATCCCGACGGCAACGCGCCGATTGTCTCAGAACTGACGTACCTAACCCCGGATTCGGAGCACGAGGAGATTCCGAGCCGCAGCTATGAGCGCGACACTGAATTCGACGAGCTCGGTCGCGTGCTCAACTCGTCCGTCACCGGGCCCGATACGAACACAAAGGACGAGTACACATACGACCTGCGCGGCCGTTTGCTGACACATCGCAGCAAGCAAACCGACACGCAGTTTGTCGAGGATCGCTACGCTTACGATCGCGTCGGCCGTGTCACCGAGCATTCCGTCTACGAAATCAAGGACGGTACGCCGAAAAAACTCTCGATCACGACGACCGAGTACAAGCTGCCGCAGAAGCAGATCATCACGACGCTTCCGGAAAAGGGCACGATCACAACGAACCTCGACGGCCTCGGGCGCCAGGACTCCGTCGTCAGCGATCCGAAGCAGCCGACCTACGCGACATTCCTCACTCAGACGAACGCGTACGATCTCGACGGCAACCCCGTTTTCTCGACGGATGGCAAAGTCGCGGTCGCGAACAAGTACGACGCCGTGCATCGTCTCGTCGAGACGCGCCGCTCCAACGGCACGAGCGCGAAGAAGACGTGGGACGGGTGGTATCGCCTCACCGATCACGTCGAAAACGAAACGCTCTTCACGCTGCACAACGACTACACCGACGCAGGAAAACTGCAGACTTCGAGCACGAACACGCTGTCACAGGAATTCGCATGGGACGGCGCGGGCCGGACACGCAAAGCCGTCAGCAAGGGCGGATTGCTCGAGCCGGTGCGTGAGTCGCAAGCCGTGTACGACACGGCGGGACGTTTGATCAGCTCGAGGTTCGGCCAGCAGGGAACGAGTGTCACGATCGGCCGCCTCTTCCATCACATGGAGTGGGTCTACGAAAAGATCGGCGTGCCGTCGAAGGTCACGTCGTTCGAAGACAACGATGCGCAATCGTACACATGGAAGCTCAGTCAGGACGCGCTCGGACGCACGACGCGAGTCGAAAACGAGAAGTCGCCCGACTTTTTCATGAAGCAGACGTACGACCAGCTCGGCAACGTCACCAGCGTGAAGTCGCCCGATCGCCGCGGCTCGCGCGAGTACAACTACGACGCGCGCGGTTTGGCGCGAGACGAGACGAAGAAGCCCGCGCCTCCGGATCCGACAGCGACCACGCCGCCCGCGAACACGATCACGACGAAGTTCGACTACGACGACAACGGCGTTCTCAAGCAGTACCTCGACGCTACCGGCGAGCCGACCGACGTCCAGAACGACGGCTTTGGCCGCCCGTACTTGCGCAAATACCCGGACAACTCGACCGAAGAGATCTATTACTTCGGCGCGCGCGTGAACAAGATGAAGGACCGCCAGAATCGCTGGCAGTTCTTCGAGTACGAAGACAAGGGTCGTCTGTCGAAGGTCACGAACGGCAGCGGCACGACACTCGACGAGCTCGCGTATCACCCCGATGGACGTCTCAAGAGCTGGAAGAACGCCGATTCGATCGTCGAGTTCGAGAACTACGACGCCGAAGGCAGGCCGCACCTGACGCGCCAAACGCGACTCAAGTCGGATGGCACGACGCTCGACTCGTTCACGCAGACTCACGAGTACAACGGATTCGGACAGCGTACGAGCTGGACGATGCCGGGTGCGTCGACGTTTGGCACCGACGGCTGGACCAAGAGCGTGACACCGAAGTACGACGCAGCGGGCAATCTCATCAAGATCGAGCGCGACGTGAACAACGCCGGCGTGCAGACGCTGATGGATGCGGACTACCGCGCCGCCGGCCGTCCGAAGCACCGCACGCTGCACACGAACTTCGGTTCCACGACGCCGATCGATATCGATCGCCAATACGAGTACGGCACCGACGGCATCGGCCGCATGAGCGCTTTCCGCGTCTCCGCGGGCGGCACGCTCACCGCTGGATCGGAAGTGCAGTACGAAGGCACGAAACTGACGAGCGCGAAGCTCCTCGGCATCGCCAACGGCGGCCGTACGACGCAATGGCATTACGACGATCACGGACGACTCGACAAGTCGGTTGCGGCATCGACGCAGCCGGTCGTAGCAACGGGCGCGCTCGTCGATGCGATCACGCAGCATCTCAACGACGCTGACTTCATCGAGAAGATCGAGAAGTCCACTCCGGGCGCGGCGCCGAAGGAATTCGGCGAGAGCGACGCCGGACACAAGACCGAGTCGATCAATGCCGAAGAGCTGCACTACAAGACGGCCGACAATCAGGAAAACGGCAGCCTGCGTACGGAGGATGGACGGTTCTATTACGTCTACGACGAGAAGGCACGTCTGCGCCGCGCGATTCTGAAGCCCGTCAGCGGCGCGCTCAGCGTGATGCAGGTGAGGTATACCTACAACGCCGGCGGCCGCATGATCGGACGCCGCGTCGAAATTGCGGATTACGCCGCCCAGGCGCTGCCTGACGCGCCGCTGCCGTGGACGCTCGCGACATCCGCACAAATCGGACCGGATGCAGTGCTGCCTCCGAGTACGACGTTCGTCTGGGATCCGATCTCCGATCAGCTGATCAGTGTCTTCGAGGCCGAGAAAACAGATGCCAAACCGATCCGCCAGTACATCCACGGCGGCATGGGCATGGACGATCCGGTCGAGGTTGCGGTAGGCGAGGCGACCGGAGTCGCTCGCTACTATCCGATCTATGACGAAGCCGGCGACGGCGGATTGCAGACGATCCTGCGCGCGAACGGCTCCATCGTCACGCGCACGATCCTCGAAGATCCGTACGGCGACGGCGAACTCGCGATCAACGGACCGGCTGTCGATAACCTGACGCTGACCGCGACGAAGGCGGGCGACGGCACGATCAACGAAATGCTCGTCGACGTCCGCGTCACCGAGCCGATCGCGTCATCGTCGACGTCCGCAGCGCGCCTCACCATCCTCGACGCAGGCGAAGACATCATCGCGACGGCTACACAGGTTCCGACAATCGAAAGCAACGGCTACGTCCTGCGCTGGAAACTCACGGGCTCCGAATGGACCGCGCTGACGACAACCGCAGGCGCGAAAGCGCTTTCGATCCTGATCACAGACGCCTTCCGCTCGAAGACGTTCGGCCCCGACGTGGCCGTGCTGTCCGCCGACACATCATCGTCGAGCAGCATCAGCACGGAAAACGGCCCCTTCGAATACCGCGAACAACTGTCGTTGATCGCCGACCGCTTCGCGACACTCGCCGCGGGCGCCACATCCTCGAAATCCCTCTACGAAATGAAATCCCTCGGCGCGCTGAACGGCGTCCACGCCACCTCCGCCCGAACCCTCGCCGCCCTCGCCGGCGGCGCGCAACTTGAGACCGCCGACAGCGCTTCCGCGCTGCTGCTCACATCCATCTTCCAGGCGCAGCCTTTCGCCGATCCGTTCACGCTCAAGAACTACGTGCGCGCGCGCTGGTACGACCCGGCGACGGGCGGGTGGTTGGGGCCAGATCCGGAGGGATACAACGATTCCTCGAATCTTTACTCGTTTGGTGGTGGAGATCCGGTCAACATGCGAGATCCGAGCGGTCGGGAAGCTCGACTCGAATCCGATGGCGCGATCACGATCCTGAGCACTAAGAGCTTCCGTATCATGAGTTACAGCGCCGATTACATCTCAAAACACGGTGATGAGATCCGCCTGTTGCTCGTTACCGAAGGTGGCCTTTCCCCACGAGCAGCCGACGCCATGATGATCTCAGGCGGTTATGGTGCTTGGGTCGGAAACATGGAAGGAATCCATGCCGCTGCTGTAGGCACCGAGATCGCGGAGCCAGGCGTTCGCTTTGCAGCGACGGGGCTGAGTGTAATGAGCTCATTTACAGGCGTGGGTTTGGCGGCACAGCTCACGCAGTCATATATGGAAAACGGCGTCACGACGAAGAACGTCATCTTTACAGCGCTGGCCGTGGCGCATCTCGGCTGGACCGATTCTCTGGTAACACTCGACAGCGCTGCGAACGCTACGAATACGATCCGAACTGCAACGGCCGTTGCGGACAACGCGAGCCGGCTTACAAGGATGCGTCGTTTCTTCTATGACCCGAGACCCTTCCGAGAGATCAGTCGAGCGTACTGGGAAGCGCGCGGACCCGCCAATGGTGCAAGTCTTCACCACTGGCTATTCCCGCAACGTGCGGCGATGATTCCCGTGGGGCTCAGGAACGCGGGATTCAATTTGCTTGAGCTCGGAGCATTCCGCGGCATCTTCCACAGATCGTTGAGCCTGAACACGTGGATGGGATTTGCCCTGAGATGGGGAGGAGCTCGAGCGCGTAATGCTCAGATCGTAGAGAACTCGATTCGAGTCGGTCTCCCAGCGGCGGCTACGGGCGCAGGTGTTCTGGGTTATGAGATCGGCAAGGAAGCTGATGAGTTCTTCCACGTGGATGATTGGCTGCATTCCGTGGGTAACCCGAACGAAGAGAACCCCGAAGAAGGACAGCAGGAGGATAAGTAATCAGCATGCTCGCGATCTGCATCAGTTGTGGAACGAGCAAGAAACGCCCCTGGGCTCGCTGCAGCCGGTGTGGGTTCGACCCGAGTCGCGATGAGATGAGTCTCGTCAAGAGCGTCTACTTATCGACGGAGCGGTATGACGATGTCGATGACCAGGAACGGTATGAAGGGGAATTGCGGCGGCTCAGCGGCACTATTCGAGAAGGATCGCTTGAGTACGATGCAAACGAGCTAGATCGTCTAAGGAAGCAAAAACGTGATGTGGAGGACGTGAGACCATTGAATGTCCTCTTTCGCATCTTCCTTCCGGCGCTTCTTTTTCTGGGCGGACTGCTCGCCCTCCTTCTGTTATTGCGCTACGCCAATCACTGAACGAATTTCGACCAGCACGGCTGAAAATCGCAGTCACTATGCTTCTGGGCGCGAGTCCTCGCGGTAAGGCGAGACGCAGACTCATCGAGCAACGGCTCGAACCATCCCCTTCCGCCGGCTTCGCCGGCGGAAGGGGATCTCGCCCACACACGACCTACGGCGTCGGCTGCGGGATTGGGATCGTCACTTCGGTGTGTGTCGATACGCCGAACACTTTCTTCACGAATTTGACGAAGCGCACGATCGGATCGGAATCGCGCGTGCGCGGTGCGGCGTGCATGGGGGCGGCGGCGAGAAGGAAGGCGAGAGTGACGGCGACGGCGAGTGATTTCGAGTTACGCATGGGGATGTTCTCCTTTCGAATTGAGTTGCCTGTTCAATGAGAGAGAGTTGCTCTTGCACCGCGTGGCGAGCGGGACGCCACAAAAAAAGACGGACCTCGGGCGCATGACTTTCTCCTTTGCGCGAGACTTGGTGTGAATCTGGTCAGCGGGTGACCCGCTGGACGGATTACCAGGAGGGCAGGCGGACCTACTCTTCGAGGCGGCCGGCCGGTGGAGGCGCGTACAGGCGAGGCCGCTCGGCCGGAAGCTCTCGCAGAAAGTCGCATACATGGCGGACAAGGCTCGGTTGCGCCTGCCCAATGGCAACGGCCTCGCGCAGGAACGAGAGGGCGTTCATGGCGCGGGACGTCATGCCGGCGCGGGTGAAACGCGCGACGAGTTCGCGGCAGATCGCCGGAACTTCCGCCGAATCGCCGATGATCAGAAGCGCTTCGGTGAGCTCCAGCGCGCACAGCGCCGCATCGCTCATCATCTCGAGCTCGTCGAACTCGCGCCACGCCTGACGAAAAACGGGAATCGATTCCTGGTGCCGGTTCGCGGCCGCAAGACACTGGGCAAGCGACCAGCGGCTGCGCGTTCGCTCGGTCTTCATTCCGAGCATCTCGAATTCGGCGCTCGATTGGATCAGATACTCGATGGCCTTCTCCGCTTGGCGAAGCTGCCGATAGCAGTTCGCGATATTCGTGATGATGCGGATGCGGCTCACGCTCTCCAGCGCCGGATCGTTTTCGATCGAACGCCACAACTGGAGGGCGTCGCTGATCGCACCCTTGTCGTAGAGGAACGCCGCTTCTGTGATGAGAGCATTGACGTAACGCGTCCGGTCGCCGAAGCGGAGGAATGTTTCCGCAGCTTCTCGCGCCAGAGCGATGGCTTCGTCTCCGCGATCCGTCGCGCGAAGGATCGATGCACGCACGAGATTCAGTCGTGCAACTTCGTATTCGGGCAGCGGAACCTGGTCGAACAATTGCTGCGACCGCTCGGCCGTCTTCAGAGCTTCCGGAAAACGACCCATGAACGAAAGCACATAGGCGTGATCCCGGAGCGCTTGCGCGCGCAGGCGAATGACGAAGTCGTTGGGGTATTCGATAACATCGAGCTCGTTCGCGAGCTCGATGGCGAGAGTCGTGACCTGCAGCGCTTTCGTCGGAGACGTTTCGAGAAAGTGGCGCATCCGATCGAGAAGCTGCCGCACCATGCCCGCGCAGCGCACGCCTTCGAGTTGCAGCAGACGCGCCGGCCACCACGACGGCGGACCGGTGAGCGCTTCGTCGCAGATCTGCGCCGCGCGCACGTCTTCCTGCTTCAGTCGCTCCGCGAATGCGAAGACGTCCGCCGGCATCGGCTTCGGTGCCGGCTCCGGCTTTTCGTCCCACGCGTCCTCCGATTCGAGTGCGTCGACGATCTCCCGATGGCTCCGAAGCTCCTCGCCGCATTCCGTGCAATCCGACACGTGCGCGGCGATTTCTCCCGCGATCGGGGAAGTCCCCTCGGCGTACTGAAACAGACTTTCTTCGTCGTAGTGCGTCATTGCCTCTAGCAATACTGACGGCAATCTAGCACGAATGAAGGATTGTTGTCACGAAGACTTTCTCGGCCTTCGGAGCGGAAAAGTGTCTGGAGGCGTTACGCCTCTCGCGTCCTCCGATAGTATCGCCGCGACTTGTTGGCGCTCCCGCAGGTCTCCATCCGGCACCAGCGCCGCGAGCGGTTTTTGCTCGCGTCGAAAAACAGCCACGCACACGCTGGACAGCTCTTGATGCGCGGCAATTCTTCGCTCGTCAGCAGCGCGATCGCCGCGTCGACGGCGCGATAGCGGATCAGCGCCGCGCCCGAGCTCGCCGCGTCGAACTCCTTCGCGATGTTGCCGTTACGCGTAGGTTGCAGCTGGATGTAGCGCGCCGCGAACGCCGCTTGATGCGCCAACGAATCGAGATCTTCGCGCGCAGGTCGTTGCTCGTTCGCGACCGCGCCGAAGATGCGCCGCAGCAGGTCGCGAAGGTCGCCGAGGTGCGTGAGCTCGGGTTTCGAGGGGAGGAGGTGTTGCGCTTCGTGCGGCGTGATGAGACCGATCGCGATCGCGACGCGCAGCGCGTCTTCCTCCGCAAGATTCACGAAATCGAGCGCAGGATGACCGCCGATCAGCTCGAGCTCCGGCATGACGCGAGCACTCTATCACCATCAAAATGAATTTGACTGGTGAGGCTTTCCGCGAAGGCTTGTCACCATCCAAAACGATTTGGATGGTGAGGTTACTCGACGGAGATCTTGGACAGGTCCGGCTTCGGGTACTCCATGTCGAGCTTCTCGAGCGCGTCGGTGATCGCGGAGGCGACGACCCAGTTGCGATACCACTTGCGATTCGCCGGAACGACGATCCACGGCGCCCACTTCGTCGACGTCTTCGTGATCGCGTCCTCGTACGCGCGCATGTAGTCGTTCCACAGCTTGCGCTCGTCGAGATCGCCTTCCTGGAACTTCCAGCGCTTCGTCGGATCGTCGAGCCGCTCCTGCAGCCGCTCGCGCTGCTCATCGCGGCTGATGTGGAGGAAGAACTTGAGGATCGTGACGCCGTTCTCGCTCAGCATCCGCTCGAAGTCGTTGATCTGATCGTAGCGCTTGCGCCACGCCGCACGCGGAACGAAGCCGTGCACGCGCACGATCAGCACGTCTTCGTAGTGACTGCGATTGAACACGACGATCTCGCTCGCGCCGGGCACCTCCTGATGGACGCGCCAGAGGTAGTCGTGATCGAGCTCGTGCTCCGTCGGCTTCTTGAACGCGACGACGCGGATGTTCTGCGGAGTCGTGTCGCACAGCACGTGGCGGATCGTGCCGTCCTTGCCCGACGTGTCCATTCCCTGGAGGATGACGAGCAGCTTGTGGTGATGCCCGGCGTAGAGCAATTCCTGCAGTTCGCCGATGCGCGCCTGCAGCTTTTCGCTCACCGCGGCCGTGCGCGTCTTGTCGCCCGGAGCGAGCGAGGTGTCGTCGGGATCGATGTCGGAAGCGCGGAAGCGGGAACCGGGCTTGATGAGAAGCGACTTCATTCGGCGATGATATGTCTGTGTACCCGCTCGAGCCCAACGCTGCCGAAATGCACCGCCTCGTCGATCTCGCGATGGAGCACATCGTCGCGCACATCGAATCGCTGCCGTCGCAGCCCGCGATGAACGTCGACGGCGCGACCGACTACGCGCGCACGCTCATCGAGCCGTTGCCGCGGCGCGGCGCGACGTACGAATCGCTGCTCGAGTTTCTGTTCCGCGATGCGATTCCGCGCTCGTTCAACGCTGCGGGGCCGGGCTATCTCGCGTATATCCCCGGCGGCGGGATCTTCCACGCCGCAGTCGCCGATCTCATCGCCGACGCCGTGAATCGCTACATCGGCGTCTGCGCCGCGTCGCCCGCGCTCGCGCAGCTCGAAGCGAATG
>DATKFO010000345.1:0-6272 GCA_035544355.1 Thermoanaerobaculia bacterium | reverse complement strand
AAGACACGAAGCGCCGCGATCTCGGACGCATCATCGCCGCAGCCGCAACGCAAGGTTCCGCCGCGGCGCTGCGTGAAGCCGCATCGCGCGATCAGAACGATCGCAAACAACTCCTGCGCGACGCCGCCGGCGTGCTGATGGGACTGCGTTTCTATCCGCAGGCCGCCGATCTGCTCGAAGAAGCGATGCAGGGCTCGCCGTCGACCGAAGCACGCACGCAGGTCGAGACCGTGCGCAAAGCGAAACGTATCGAAGAAATCCCGATGCCCGACGACGATCCGAAGACGATCGTGCGCAAGCTGCTGCTCGAATCGCTGCTCGACGAATTCACGAACGTGAAAGCCGCGGACCTCTTCGCGAGCGACGAAAAGAAACTGTTCGAGAAAGCGGAAGAGCGTCCCGCGTGGCGCATCTCGCGCATCGGCATCCTCTCGATGGCGCGCGACCAGGGACTGCCGGTCGAGTTCTACGCCGACGCCGGCATCCCATCTGTCCAATTTGTCCAGGAAGGCGACGACACGCTCGGCTATCGCATTCGCGCACGCGCCGCGTCACGCCGCAGCGCGACCGACAACGACACGTTCTTCGTGATCCGCGACAACGGCAAGTACCGCCTCGGCGCCACGAGTCGCGACCCGCAGCTCATCGGCTGGCGCGTGCTCCGCTTCCTCGAAGCGAACCAGCTCGACGCTGCGCGCCAGTGGCTGAACTGGGAACGCGAAGAATTGACCGCGGGCGGCGGCGACGATGAATTGTCCGGACCCGCATTCGCGAAATTCTGGGCGAAGGGCAAGACATCGGCGACCGCCGAAGAGATCCGTCTCGCCGCTGCGTCGCTCATGCTTGCGAAGGAAGTGTCCGACGAATCGATTCCGATCCTCGTCGCCGCACGCGAAAAAGCAGCGAGCGACGAAATCCGCGCGCGCATCGATCAATGTCTCGTCCTCGCGTACGGCGCGAAAGACGACGACGCATCCGCGCTGCCGATCGCACAGCGTCTCTACACGACCATGCCCGACTCCGGCACGGCGTTCAACATGCTGACCGCCGCGCTCACGCAACTCGATCGCCACGCCGAAGCAGAAAAACTCGCGAACGATCGCCTCGTGAAAATCCCGCGCGATGAAGATGCACTGCGCTCCCTCGCGATGTCGTCGATGCACGAAGGCAAATACGACGCGTGCGAAAAGCAGTTCCGCACCGTCATCGAGCAGCTCACGCCAAACGCGAACGACTACAACAACATGGCGTGGGCCGAGCTGCTCCGCGGAAGCGAGCTCGATCGCGCACTCGAAGACGCGCGCCACGCAATGCAGCTCCCCGGCGCCAGCGCCGCGCTGCTCCACACCCTCGCATCGCTCTACGCCGAAACCGGCAAGAGCCTCGAAGCGCGCGAAGCGCTCCTGCAATCGATGGACGAAGCCGGCCGCGACGAGCCCGCCGAACACGACTGGTACGTCCTCGGCCGCATCGCCGAAAACTACGGCGCCCGCGACGCGGCACTCGCCGCATACAAACGCGTCGAGAAACCGAAGACGACGGTCGCAAGCAGCACCTGGATCCTCGCGGAAAGAAGAATCAAAGCGATGAAGTAGTTTAGGAGTGCGGTGGCAAAGCCACCGCTTTGGGTCAGGTGTTGAGAGGCCGCAAGGTTGCGCGGTTACGTGGTGATTGATCAGTGCCACGCAACCGCGTGACCTCGCAACCTCGCAACCCGAATGCACTACCCAAAGCGGCGGCATGGCCGCGCGCACTCCATAATGTCCCCATGAAGCCCCTCGCGCTGCTCCTGCTCGTCGCCTCGATCGCCAGCGCCGATCAGCCGCTCGGGCCGATCGGCCTCACGCTCGGACCCGACGTCGTCGCAGGCGCGCCGCTGCCCGGCGGCACACCGCGGCATCAGCGCCTCGGCGGAGTCGCGCGTGTTGGCGACGAAGTCGTCATCGTCTTCGAAGACGAGCGCACGAATCACTATCCCGGCTCCATCTTCTCCGCGCGTGTCGGCCGCAACGGCGACCGTCCCGATGCGAATGGAACGGCCGTCGCCGTGAATGGCGGATGGGCGCCACGCATCGCGGTCCGCGGATCGAGCCCCGCGGTGCTTTGGGAGACGCCAAGCTATCGGCTCCACCTCTCCCTCGACGGCCTCGTGCGCGACATCGGCTCCGGCTCCAACGGCTATCCGCTGATCGCATCGACCGGATCGACGTTTCTGGTCACGTACGGCGGTGCGTACCTCTACGGGACGCTGCTCGACGCGCAAGGTACACCCGTCACGACGAAGATTCTCGACATCGGCTATGCCACGAACATCACCGCGAGCGAAAACGGCTACCTGATCACGGCGGTCGCGCCGAACGGCGGCTACCTCATCCTGCTCGACAAAAACGCGAACGCCACCGGTGCCGCAAAATTGAACACATTCAACTTTCCAGGAGTCGCGGCGCACGGCGATCACTTCGTCGTCGCGGTACCGCACGGCAGCGTCGAGACGATGACGCTCCGCGACAACGCCGTCGACAAGATCACGCCCATTTTCAAAGCGGATTTCGGCGCTCGCGAAGCGGCCCTCGCGTCGAACGGTGACGAGCTGCTGCTCGTCACGAGCGTGTACGCACCCGTCGCCGGCTGCACGAACTCCTCCGACTTGTGGGGCATGCGTCTCGACGGCAACGGCGCGGCCATCGGCAACGCGTTCCCGATCGCGACCGGCGGATGCACGAACGAAGATCCAAAGGTCGCGTGGAACGGCAGCGCGTACATCGTCGCATGGGACGCGACGACACCGGCATCACCGGATGTCGAAACGGTTCGCTACGCGCTCGTCGCGCGCGACGGCAGCGTGTTTCCGCCCGCGATGGTCTCCGGCGCGCAGCTCACGAGCGCGCCCGGCACGATGCTGCACGTACACGGCGCGATCAACGACACCGCGCGCTTCGCGATCTGGAACGAAACCGGCGCGATCAATCGCACCCGCTACCTCCTCGGCAATCGCGCCGGAGAGCTCGCAACCGGCGACGTCGTCGTCCACGATGCCATCGCCGGCGATCGCTTCGCGGTCGCTTGGTCCCGAGGGACAACGACGCGCCTCACGCTCCTCGGCACCGACGGCACGCGCAGCGATGTCGATCTTCCGGTCGGCGAAGTCGTGCGCGGAGGTGTCGCGTTCGACGGCGTGCGCTACCTCGTCGCAACCGCAGGTGCATCCGGCACCATTGCGACCCGCGTGTCGGTCGATGGAGTGCTCATCGACAAACACGTGCTAGACACCGCACCGGCATCCGCAATTGCCACGACCTTCGTCAACAACCGCTTCGTCGTTGCTGCAGCGCTGGCGAACAACGATTTCCTCGCGTACACCATCGACGGCGACATCTCGACGATCCTCGCGCAGAGCGCCGTCCGCGCATCCACCCGCCCATTCCGGCCCGTCGATCATCTCGCCATTGCAAACGACGGCGTCGACGCCTATCTCGTGAGCAACACCTACGGAATCGCGCGCCTCTCGAGCCAGACCGCGGAGATCGTGTGGAAGACGATCGATTGGGGTCCGTCGTTCTTCGACTACGGCGAGCCGAGCGTCGCGCGCATCAACAACCGCGAGTTCCTCGCCGTCTGGGGCCACACCTTCGCAACGCGCTTCAACGTCAACGGCGCGAAAGAAGAAACGAAAGACTTCCCCGCGCTGATCGACGCAGTCGTCGTGCAAAAGCCGGATGGCGCGGAGCTCCTGCAACAGCGCACTGTCGCGGACCCGCCCTCGAACGGCATCCCGTTCTACGTCTTCCGCGACGTCATTCCGTGATGTAGGACAGGCTTCAGCCTGTCCCTCGAAAACGCGGCGCGAAAACGGGACAGGCTGAAGCCTGTCCTACATAGCGCAGCTCGCGAATGACATCTGTAGCGGCGGCCCCAAAGAGCTGTGTCGCCCTCTCTTGACAAACCTCATTGAGACTACCAGCATGGGCCGCAAGATTTGCTACTGAGACTCAGTCTCAATACGAGAGGGATCAAACGTGACTCGAGACATCATCGTCCTCCTACTCCTCGCCGCGATCAGCACCGGCGCTACGGCACAAACCCAGCGCAGTGCGTACCACGGCCGCGTCCTCGATGACAGCGGCGCGCCCGTCGCCGGCGCTCGCATCACCGTAGCCACCGAAGCCCAACCCACCATCGCCGTCGCATCGGCCGTCTCGGCAAACGACGGCGGCTACGCGCTCGACCTCGAGCAAGGCCGCTACATTCTCCGCGTCGCCGCACCGCGCTTCCTCGAAAGCACCGAAACGGTGACGCTCGCCGCGGACACCGTCGCGCACGACGTGACCCTGCACGTCGCCACGATGGCGGAATCCATCACCGTGCGCGCGCCGAACGGCTACACCGTTCCTTCGATCACGAGCGCCACGAAGACGCCGACGCCGCTGCGCGACGTCCCGCAGTCCGTCACCGTCGTCACGCGCGAGCTCATGCACGATCAGCTCATGACCACCATCGGCGATGTGATCCGCTATGTGCCGGGCGTCGCGCTCCATCAGGGCGAGAACAATCGCGACCAGGTCGTCATCCGCGGCAACAGCTCCTCAGCCGACTTCTTCGTCGACGGCGTCCGCGACGACGTGCAGTACTACCGCGACCTCTACAACCTCGATCGCATCGAAGCGCTGAAGGGGCCGAACGCGATGATGTTCGGCCGCGGCGGCGGCGGCGGCGTGATCAATCGCGTCACCAAGGAAGCGAGCTTCGGCACGCTGCGCGAAGTGTTGCTGCAGGGCGGCGCGTACGGCAACAAGCGCATCGCCGCCGACTTCGGTCAGCCCGTCACCAGCAAGCTCGCGCTGCGCGTGAACGGCGTCTACGAAAACTCGGGCAGCTTCCGCGACGGCACCGATCTGCGGCGCAGCGGCATCGCCCCCACCCTCACCTACCTGCCGAGCGACGACACGAAGATCACGTTCGCGTACGAGCACTTCCGCGATGATCGCGTCGCCGATCGCGGCATCACGTCGTTTCAGGGACGCCCCGCCGACGTCGACATCGCCACGTTCTACGGCAACCCCGACGACAGTCACGTGCACGCCGCCGTCGACCTCGCCTCTGCCGCGATCGAGCACCACATCGGCGCACTCACGATCCGCAACCGCACGCTGTTCGGCAACTACGACCGCGGCTACCAGAATTACGTCCCGGGCGCCGTCACGCCCGACAAGGCCCGCGTCGCAATCACGGCCTACAACAACGCCACGCAGCGCGAGAACCTCTTCAACCAGACCGACTTCGTTTACGCGCTCACCACGGGACGCGTGAAGCACACGCTGCTCGCCGGCGCCGAGCTCGGACGCCAGGCGACCGACAACTTCCGCAACACCGGCTTCTTCAACAACGCGACGACGTCGATCCTCGTGCCGTACAACAGCCCGACGATCGCCACGCCGGTAACGTTCCGCCAGAGCGCGACCGACGCCGACAATCATCTCGACACGCGCGTCGCGGCCGTCTACGCGCAGGACCAGATCGAGCTCAATCCGTACGTACAACTCGTGGCCGGCATCCGCTTCGACCGCTTCGATCTCACGTTCCGCAACCATCGCAACGGAGACGAGCTCGATCGCGTCGACGATCTCGTGTCGCCGCGCGCCGGCATCGTCATCAAGCCAGTCGAATCGCTCTCGTTCTACGGCACGTACAGCGTGTCGTACCTGCCGAGCTCCGGCGATCAGTTCTCATCGCTGACGACGGTCACCGAGCAGGTCGAGCCCGAGCAGTTCGACAACTACGAGGCCGGCGCGAAGTGGGACGCGTCGAACACGCTGTCGCTCACGGCGTCGGTCTATCGCCTCGACCGCACGCACACGCGCGCGACCGATCCGAACGATCCGACGCGCATTGTGCAGACGGGCAGCCAGCGCACCAACGGCTACGAGCTCGGCATCAACGGCCGCATCACGCCGTCGTGGAGCATCGCCGGCGGCTACGCGCATCAGGATGCATTCGTGACCAGCGCCACGACCGCGGCACGCAAAGGCGCGCAAGCCGGCCAGGTGCCGCACCACACGTTCTCGCTCTGGAACAACTACGACATCAACCCGCGCATGGGCGCCGCCTTCGGCATCATCTATCGCTCGAAGATGTTCGCCACGATCGACAACACCGTCACCCTGCCCGGCTTCACGCGCTTCGACGCCGCCGCCTACTTCACCATCAACCGCGACCTGCGCCTGCAGCTCAACGTCGAGAACCTCCTCGACAAAACCTACTGGGCCAACGCCGAC
>DATKFO010000344.1:0-4006 GCA_035544355.1 Thermoanaerobaculia bacterium | reverse complement strand
CGCCTCCCCGAAGATCGTATTCCGGTCTCATTTCGTCTTCCATCTCTTGCTCATTCGCCGTCTTCGAATCGCATGCCGTGTCGATTCTAATCCAGCCTTGCAGGAGTGCTGCGGCTACCATTCCCCGATGCCCTCCACCCCCCAAGTCACCATCATCATGCCGGTCTACAACCGTGCGGCGATGGTGCGCGAGGCGATCGATTCTGCGCTGGCAGTGTCGCGTGAGATCGCGATCGAGATCGTTGTCGTCGATGACGCTTCGACCGATGACACGTGGGCGGTGCTGCAGGCGATCGGCGATCCGCGTGTGCGGCCGGTGCGCGTGGAGCGCAATGGCGGGCAGTCCGCGGCGCGCAATCATGGGCTCGCGCATGCGCGCGGCGCGTTTGTGAAGTTTCTCGATTCGGACGATTTGCTGATCGCGGAGCATTTGCCGCTCGAGCTGCGCGCGATCGAGGGGAACGACATTGCGGTCTCCGGCTGGATCGAGGAGCGCGTGCAGCGCGAGGAGTTCGCGGCGCCGGAGTTTCACGAAATCATCGACGACGTGCTCGCAGGGCGGGCGGTGCCCACGTCGGCGGCGTTGTACGTGAGGCGCGATGATTGGCGATGGGATCCGCAGCTGCGCAAGCTCGATGACTGGGATTTCTTCTGCCAGGCTGCCCTCGGCGCGACGCGCATCGCGACGGTTTCCGGCGCGGCGTATGTGTGGCGCCATCACGAAGGCACGCGCGCGACCGACGCGACGATGCTGGCGAACGCGCTCGAAGTGCATCGGATCCTGCACAAGATCGAAGAGCGGCTCGCGCGCGAAGGCAAGCTCACCGAGGCACGGCGCAAACGGCTCGCGCAGTACTTCTACAAAGAGCTGCGCGTGCTGAGCCTCTACGATCGCAAAGCGTTCGACGCCGCGGTCGCGCACATCCGCGAGCTCGATCCGGTGTTCGTGCCGCGCGATGAAGAGCGGCAGTGGTTCATGCGCGCCGCCGCGCGCGTGCTCGGGTTCCGCAACGCAACGCTGCTGCACAGCGCGATCAAGAAGAGACTCGGACGTCTACCCATGCCGCCGCTTTGGGTTGCGTGTTGAGGGCAACGCCGCTTTTCGATAGCGGTATATGAAAGCTGCGACTGCGGTCGCAGCAGTCCAAACGAGACGCCGCCTTGGGTCGTTACCTCGTGACGGCGCAACCTCGCAACCCAACACGCTACCCAAAGCGGCGGCGTGGCCGCCGCACTCCAAAGGTCAGTCCGCGGTTCGGCGGGCGGTGAAGCAGATGCTCGCCGCGCGATGCAGCTCATCGACTGCGCGCTCGCGCGGCGTCCATCGGAAGAACTTGCGCGGCGCGAGCATCGGCAGCGCGCGGCCGGCGCGATGCACGAGCTCGATGAGCAGACGCAAAACGCGCGGATAGCGCCCCATCGTCGCGAGTGCGTGGAGCGTGTCGTACGACGGCCACAGCTGATCCGCATGCAGGCCGTTCGCGGCGAGCACGCTCAGCAAGCCGAACGCGGTGTGATGAAAGTACGAATCGTGAAACGGCTCGCCCTGCGAGACTGTCCCGACGAACACGCCGCCCGGTTTCAGCACGCGCGCGATCTCGTGCACGGCGAGAAACGGATTCGCGAGGTGCTCGAGCACGGCGTACGAAAAGACGACGTCGAACGTCGCGTCGCGAAACGGGATCGCATGCGCATCGATCCGCAGGTCCGCATCAAGGGACGCGACGTCGGCGCCGACGTACTGCAGACCGTAATGCGCCGCCGGTGCTGCCTGATCGCGTGGGCCACACCCGAGGTCGAGGAGCGTTGCGCCGCGGCGGAGCTGCGGCTCGATCGCGGAGAAGAGCTCGGAAGAATCGCGCAATGCGCGAGGACCGGAGTACGTCACGCGCGGCCGTTCGATGCGGCACGCGTCGAGGTCGGGCGCGAAGCCGAGCGTGAATTCGAGCGCCCGCGCGGGTGGATTCTGCGGGCGCAGATCGCGATCGCGAACGACGAACCCGCATGCGCACGACTCGCCGGAAAGCGGACGCCGGCAATCGGGACACGCGAGATGTGCGCGATACCAGTCGTCAGCCATCGCCGCGATGATAACGAAGCGGCTGCACGGGTTTGAGATCGTGCGGCAGTTGAAAGTCGATCGGGATCGACCGGAGCAGGCAATCGTTCGTCACACAATCGAGGTGCAACTGCCGCGGATCTTCGGTAAATGCCGCGGCCCGCGAGCGCGCGTAGTACGCGCGGATCGACGGCGCGCCGTATTGCAACACTGCGACGTTGAGCACGCGATTGCGATCGTTCGTGTCGGGCAGCGGGCGCATGAGGAGAAAGACCAGCGCGGGGACGAGCGCGAGGATCGCAGCCGCGTAAATCTGCGCGCGCGGCGAGAGAAGAATCGTGATCGCGCGCGCCGCGAGAATCATCAGCGCGGCGAGGAAGATCAGGAGATAGCCCCACGCGCCGAGGTGGTTGAGCGCGAAGAAGAGCGCTGCGGGGAGGATCCAGAGTACGAGGAAAAGCCACCGCGTAGCATCGATGCTTTGACGCACGCGCTTCTTCAGCGACAGCAAGACGAACGGCGTCGCGAGTCCGGCGGCGAGCGCGGCGTAGAACGCGACCTTCGCGATTTGATAGCGCAGCATGCGCAGCGCGTTCGCCGCCGATGCCGTTCGCACTTCGATCGGCGCATCGGCCGCGGGCGGATGCACGTTGTTCCACAGCGCGACTGCGAGCTCGACGAGCGGCCAGTGAAAGCGTTGCGTGACCGGCTCGTACTGCACTTTCCCGAACGAGCTCGAGTCGTAGTACTGCGCCATGCGCACCTGCAGGTTGTACACGCTCTCGAAGTAGCCCATGCGCCGCTGATCCCAATACTTCGCGAGGCGATCGGCGTTCGGCACCGACCAGATCGAGACGGTCAGCACGATCACGATCATCGCGGCGATGCGCTGCCACCATCGCGGCGCCGCGCGCCACATGACGAAGATCCAGAGCGGGAAAAGAAACGCGAGTGTGGTTTGGCGTACGGAGCCGCCGAGGGCTAGGACGATCGTGTGTAGGACGAGCCAGTTGAAAGAGCGGCGTTGCACCGCGATCCATCCCGTCAGCGCCGCCGCCGTTGCGAACGCACCTTCCGCCGCGTAACTGAGCGCGAGCGTCGAGAAGTACGACGTGTCGAGACTCGTCGCGAACAACACCGCGGCGATCACGCCCACGCGGCGATCGAACATCGTACGTCCGGCGAGAAACGTGAGCGCCGTCGCCGCGCCGGTCGCGAGGATGTTCACGATCGCGAATGCGAGCGTGACGTCGCCCGCAAACCAGTACGCGACGCGCACGAGCGCGCAGAATCCGATGAAGCCGGGCGGATGCGCGGTCAGCGTGTAGAGCACGCCCGCCGCGAGGCCGTACGAGTCGCCGTGAAAGATCTGCTTCGGGATGAACGCGATGCGCGCGAGCGACGAAACGACAAACAACGCGATCGCAATCGCAGCATCACCGCGCCGGTCTGTCATCGCCGCCATTGTAAATGTGCGTACACTTCCCGTTCGGCAAGTGAATCGGTCACAAACAATCTCCGGCGACGAGCTCGAGCTCTCGATCGTCATGCCTTGTCTCAACGAAGTGGAGACGCTGGCGACGTGTATCCGCAAAGCGCAGGCATCGCTCGAGCGCAACGCGATCCGCGGCGAGATCGTGATCGCCGACAACGGCAGCACCGACGGCTCGCAGGCCATCGCACGCGAGCTTGGCGCGCGTGTGATCGACGTCGCGGAAAAAGGCTACGGCAGCGCGCTGCACGCCGGCATCACCGCATCGCGCGGCCGCTTCATCATCATGGGCGACTCGGATGACAGCTACGACTTCTCCGCCCTCGAGCCGTTCATCGCGAAACTGCGCGAAGGGTTCGAGCTCGTGATGGGCAATCGCTTCGCGGGCGGCATCGACGAAGGCGCGATGCCGTGGAAGCACCGCTGGATCGGCAATCCGGCGCTGACCACGATCG
>DATKFO010000343.1:0-7874 GCA_035544355.1 Thermoanaerobaculia bacterium | reverse complement strand
ACGGAATGAGTCCGGCCGCGATGTTTCTCATCGGGCGACCGCCAACCTTACTCGTCCGTTCCATGAGTTCGTTTTCTGAAGCCGATTGAAAACGATGATAGATCGGTGGCAAGACTCATCCTAAATCCGGATCGAATGCCGCTGATAGAAGTTGTAGTCGCCGAGGCGTGCGCGAAGTTTGTCGACGACTTCCCCAGGGAGGCGGCCTTCCGCGGCGGCGACGTTCATCTCCACCTGACGTGCGTTGCGGGCGCCGGGGATCGTGCATGCGACGGCGTCGTTCGCGAGGACGAATTGCAGCGCTGCATCGGCGAGGGAGCGCGCGGCACCGCCGACGATTGCTTTTGCTTCGTCGACGCGCGGGATCACTTCTTCGAGGCGTTTCGGCGTGAGGAAGTTCTGGCGGATGTCTTCCGAGGAGAAGACGGAGTCGGTGCGGAAACGGCCTGACAGCAATCCAGATGCGAGCGGCACGCGCGCGACGATTCCATATCCTTTTTCTTTCGCGAGCGGGAAGAGCTCTTTCGCCGCGGCTTGATTCAACACGTTGTACAGCACCTGGAGTGCGTGCGCCCAGCCGCGATTGATGATCTCGATGCCTTCTTCCGGCGTCGTGATCGACACGCCCCAGAAGCGGATCTTGCCGACTTCCTGGAGCCGTTCCATCGCTTCCTGGATTTCTTCGCGGCGCAGCTCGTCGAGCGTCGGGTTGTGCATCTGGTAGAGATCGATGTAGTCAGTGCGCAGTCGTTTCAGCGAGCCGTCGACGGCATGAAAGATGTGCTCGCGCGAGAAGTCTTTGTAGAGCGTTCCGCCGTCGGGTTTGCGCCGCACACCGACCTTCGTCGCGATGACGACTTCCTCGCGCTTGCGCGAGAGCACGATGCCGAGCAGCGACTCGCTGCGGCCGAAGCCGTACGAGTCCGCGGTGTCGAAGAACGTGACGCCGAGGTCGCGCGCGCGGCGAATCGCGGCGAGCGAATCCTCATCGTTCGTCTTCCCCCACCCGAGCGGAACGCCCGAAGCCTCGGCCGCCCCGCCGATCGCCCATCCGCCGAAGCCAATCTCCGAAACGCGGATGCCGGTTTTCTTGCCGAGAGTGCGGTAGTTCATAACTCGACCGGTTTCACACTAATGATCCCAAGCTGGTGACGCAATGCTTGAAGAGCTTCATCACCGAGCGGCGAATCAACGGCAACCAGAGACATCGCCGTGCCACCGCTCGTGTTGCGCGCGAGGTTGTACTCCGCGATGTTGACGCCGGCATCGCCAAGCGTCATGCCGACGCGCCCGACCACGCCCGGAACGTCTTTGTTGATGATGTGCAGCAGGTGTCCTTCCGGTTGAAACTCGATCCTGAAATCATTGACGGACACGACGCGCAGATTTCTCTCGCTGAACACCGTGCCGCAGATGGAGATCTCTTCCTCGCCGGATGACGCGCGGAACGTGAGCAGATTCGTGTAGTCGTGCGCGGTCGGATGCCACGCGGCCGAGACTTCGATGCCGCGAAGCTCCGCGATCTGCTCTGCATTCACGAAATTCACCGGTGAGTGCGGCGTGAGCAATCCCTTCAGCACCGCGATCGTGAGGATCGCCTTCAATTCTTCGTCGATGCCCCACAGCTCGACGACGACGCGATTCACCGGCGCGCTGAGAATCTGCGCGGCGAAGAAGCCAAGCTTCTCGCCGAGGCGGATGTAAGGGCCGGCGGTTTTCTCCGCGAGCTCCTCGAACGGAAGATTCACGGCGGAGACGAAGATCGATCCGCGCAACGCGCGCACGACCATCTCCGCAGTCGTCACCGCGACGCGATCCTGCGCCTCGACCGTGTTTGCGCCGATGTGCGGCGAGAGGATGATGTTCGGAGCGTTGAGGAGCGGATGCTCTTTTCCCGGCGGCTCGTCTTCGTAGACGTCGATCGCTGCACCGGCAACCTTGCCGCTCGCAAGTGCATCGGCGAGCGCCTGCTCCTGATAGATCCCACCGCGCGCGATGTTCAGCACGACGACGTCTTTCTTCATCTTCGCGAATTCGTTCGGGCCGATCATGCCGCGCGTCGAATCGGTGAGCGGTGTGTGCACGGTGATGACGTCGGCGCGCGCGAGCAGCTCGTCGAGCGAGACTTTGTCCGCGCCGTCCATCTTCGCGACGTATGGGTCGTACGCGATGACGTCCATCTCGAAGCCGCGCGCACGTTTCGCAACGCGAGAGCCGATGCGTCCGAAGCCGATGATGCCGAGGGTCTTGTCCTTCAGCTCCATCCCCATGAATTTCGCACGCGTCCACTCGCCGCGTTTCACGCTCGCATGCGCCTCGGGGATGTTGCGGCAAAGCGCGAGCAGCATCGCCATCGTGTGCTCGGTCGCCGACATGATGTTCGCGGTCGGCGCGTTGATCACGAGGATGCCGCGCTCGGTGCACGCGTCGACGTCGACGTTGTCGAGGCCGACGCCGGCACGGCCGATGATGCGCAAACGCGGCGAGCCTGCGCTCACGAGCTCACGCGTGACCGCGGTGCCGCTGCGCGTGATCAGCGCGTCGGATTCCGCAACGGCTTGCAGCAGCGCATCGCCTTTGAGTCCGGCGCGATAGTCGAGCTCCACGTCTTCCTGTTTGTGAAGGATCTCGAGACCGGAATCGGCGAGTGAGTCGGTGACGAGGACGCGAAAGCGCTTCATGCAGCTGTCATCCAGGCTGTCATCCTGAGCGGGTGGCGGAGTGGGTGCGAAGGATCCCCTCCGTTGACACGAGACGCGCTCCGTCGGCAGGGGATCCTTCGCACCCGCGCCACCGCCCGCTCAGGATGACACACGCTGGAGATCCCTCTACGCACGCGTCACCTCGCTCAGCACGTCGAGCATTTCTTCGAGCGCCTCGATCGTGACATCGCCCATGTGGCCGATGCGGAACGTCGTGTCTTTCCATTGGCCGTATCCGCCGCCGAGCGTGTAGCCGCGTTTTTTCATTTCCGCGCGAATCGCATCGGGATTGATCGCGGAGAGTGCGCTGACGGTCGTCGATGCGTGCGCCGGATCCACCGCCGCGAGCTTCGCGAAACGCGATGTGCGCTCGATCGTGATGTCGCGCATACGGCGATGGCGCTCGAAGCGCGCTTCGAGACCTTCCTCGCCGAGGATGGCGTCGAGTTGTTTGGCGAGCGCGAAGAAATGCGGGAGCGACGGCGTCGACGGCACGCTGTCTTCGTCCGCTTTCTGTTTGTACGCGAGGAAATCGAAGTACGTGCCGCGATATGGATGCTTCTTCGCCCGATCGAGCGCCTGCTGCGACGTCGCGACGACGGTGATTCCCGGCGGCAGCGCGAGACCTTTCTGCACGCTCGCAAGGCAGACGTCGAGTTTCCAGTCGTCGAACAGCACCGGCATTCCGCCGAGGGAGGAGACGGCGTCGACGAGGACGAGCGTGTCGGGGGATTCGTCGTGCACGACCGCCGCGAGTGCGGCGACGTCGTTCGTGACGCCGGTGGAAGTCTCGTTGTGCGTGATCGTCACCGCGTCGTAGTGCGTGCGATGGCGCTCCATGTGAGTCGCGAGCGCGTCGGGATCGACGGCGTTGCCCCAGCCCGCGTCGAGGCGATCGACTTCGAGGCCGAGCGATTCGGCGATGCTGTACCAGCGCTCGGAAAACGCGCCGCACGTGGTGACGAGCACGCGGCGTGCGACGCAGTTCTCCAGCGCCGCCTGCATGACGCCGGTGCCTGAGGCCGTGATGACGAACGTGTCCTGGCGCGTTGCGAAAAGCGATTTGAGGCCCGCGTTGATGCGATGGAACAGCTCTTTGAACTCGGCGCTACGGTGGCCGATCATCGGCCGCGTCAGCTCCGCGAGAATTTCGGGGCGCACCCACGTGGGGCCGGGAACGAAGTATTTGCAGTCGCTCATGATTCGAGAAGGTATGGCAGAACCGCGGTCAGATTCGGGTCTGCGATGTACACGGCGGCATTCTCTCTGACGCGCGGTCGCGTGTGAACTCCTCCGAAGCCGATGAAGAGATCGACCGCGGCTTTCGCTTCGAGATCGCTCATGCCGTCGCCGACGAACGCGGACTTTCCTTTCGATCGCACCAGCACATCGCGCACCACCAGCTCTTTTCCGCCGGTACGCGTGAGGAAGGAGCGGCAATCGAAGTCCGCGTAACTGCCATCGTCGTTGAAGTGCAGCGCGACCGCGTGGACGTTGCGGATGTTCAATTTCGCTGCGAGCGGCGCGATCGCCTGCGCGATTCCGGCGGTCACGAGATGGATCACGACGCCCGCGCGTCGCAGCGTCGTGATCGTTTCTTCCGCGCCTTCGACGAGCGATTCGCAATAGCGCGCGCCGAGCGCTTCGACGGCGCTCCGCGATGGCTTGATGATGTCGAGGCGCCGCGCGTAGACCTCATCAAGCGGGATCTCGCCGTTCATCGCGGCGTCGGTGAGCTTGACGATCTCGGGATTGCCGCCCGCGAGCACGTCGATGCCTTCGATGGTGACGAGGGTGGAGTCGACGTCGAAGAAGACGAAGCGGAACTTCACGCCGCCTCGCCGAGCCTCACGACCGCCAGCAGATCCGCGAAGCGTTCGAGAAAGTGATCCGGCTTCGCGGCGATCAGCTGTTCGCGCGACGACGATCCGGTCGGCACGACCGCGATCGCCATGCCGCTGTTGCGCGCGGCGTGCACGTCGATCGGCATGTCGCCGACGAACAACGCGCTGTCCGTGGCGTCGCATCCCGTTGCTTCGAGCGTGCGGAGCACGTGTTGCGCTTCCGGTTTGCGCGCGCCCGCGACGTCGGGACCGACGATCGCGCGGAAGTGTTTCGAGAGGCCGAGAAAATCGAGGATCTTCTTCGAGAAGTTCGTCGGCTTGTTCGTGCAGACGGCCATCGCCACGCCGAGCTGCGCGAGCTCCTCGAGCGTGATCTCGACGTCGGCGAGGATCTTCGATTCTTCGCAGCAGATCTCGTCGTAACGCGTTTCGAACGCGTCGCGGATGCTGAGCGGCACGTCGACGATCTCGAACGCGCGTTGCAGCAACCGCTCCAAGCCGTCGCCGACGAAGTCGCGGATGCGCGCCGCGCTCAGCTCATGCAGTCCGTGCTCGCGCCGCGCGAAGTTCACCGCCTCGGCGAGCGCGGCGTACGAATCGACGAGCGTGCCGTCGAGATCGAACAGCACCGCCCGGTAACGCAGGGTCGGGGTCATCGGCTCCAGATTCTATCGAGAATCTGAATAAGTTCTTCGAGCGGGGGGCGCGCGTCCGCACGGATCTCGATGCCGCCGAGCTCTTTGAAGCCTTCGATGAGCACGACGTCGGTATCGAAATGCGCGATGAGCTCGCGCGGCGTTTCGTACGCGATGCGCTCCGTTGTTGTTGCTTTGAAAAGCACCGCTTCGCGATCCCCCGCAAGGATCACCGGTTCGGCGCCTGCTTCGCGAAAACGTGCCGTGTCGCCGCGATGATCTTCGTTCAAAGGATGGTGTGTGTGCTTGATCGCGCCTACGCTCTCGCCTTGCCCGATGAAGTGGCGGATGAGCTGCGTGATGAGTGTGGTCTTGCCCGAGCCGGAGAGGCCGGTAAGTGATGCGATACGCATTTAGGAGTGCGGTGGCAAAGCCACCGCTTTGTGATCCGGATACGAAAGCGGCGGCTCTGCCGCCGCACTCCTGAACAACATCACAATCGTCCAATCATCAGCAATGCCTTCATCGACCTCAGCTCGAACGTTGCGCAGCAACACATCGACATCATCAACATCACGTAAGAGCGAAGCGAAGCGCTCGTACCCGAGAACATCGCCACGAATGGGCGCCTCGGGGATCCCGTCACTGATCATCACGAGTCGCGAGCCCGGCGCGAGCGTCGTGACCGTCGTCGTGTACGTCACGTCGCTGCGGATGCCGAGGGGGAGGCGGGTTCCTTCGACACCGATGGGGTGAACGCCGTCGCTCCCGACGATGTACGGATCGGGGCAACCGGCGTTCGCAATGTGCAGCGTTCCATCGCTCGGAAAGTAGCGCACGCACGTGAGCGCGACGAACTCGCGGCGGTCGAGCTCCTGCACGAGCTTCGCGTTCAGCATCGTCATCGCATCGCTCACCGAGCCGCGCGCGACGAACGGCAGCACCGCTTTCACCGACGCCATGATCAGAGCCGCGCCCATGCCTTTGCCGGCGACGTCGCCGACCACGATCACGATCGAGCCGTCGTCGAGCCGCACGAAATCGTAGAAATCGCCGGCGACGACATGCGCGGGGATGTTGCGCGCGACGATCGAGAAGCCTTCGCCGTCGATCGACTGCGGCGGCAGAAGCCGCGTCTGAATCGAGCGCGCGAGCTCGAGCTCCTTCTCCGCCCACTCGCGATCGCGCAGCCGCTGGCTCATCGTCTGGAACGTCTGGAACAGCAATCCGACGACGACCGCGATCACTCCGGTGATCACGATGAACGACAACGCCTCGCCGCGGATGAGCTGGATCGGCGAGACCGGCTCTCCGAAGAACTGCGAAACGATCGTGACGCCGAAGATCCAGCCGGTGATGCCGCCGATGAGAAACAGCACGACGTGTCCCGCGAGTGCGCTGCCGCGCGATGCCTGCGACAACCGGCGCGTGAAGATCGCCTCGAGAATCGCAATTACGATGTAGATCAAGAATCCAACAAATCCGCCGGCGACGAGGATCTCCGTCCAGCCGCCGCGGTGGCCGATCGCGTAGACGCACGAGACCGTGACGCCGACCGCGATCGCGATGGATGCCGACCGCAGATAATCGCGGCAGGCGGCGATGAAGCGCGCGTCGAGCATGGTGCAAGCGTATACGCGGGAACGCCCTCCGCGTTTTTGCAACCGGCCTGCGCGCGTTCACATCCTTGAAACAGCGGCCGAAATCTTCAGCCTCTATGCTCGTTATCACCAAAACATGGCCAAACGTCCCGCTCTCCTGCTGCTCGCCTTCTTCGTCGCCGCCGCAGCAGCTGCGCAGAGCACGCAAACCGCGCAACCCGCGCAGGACGGCGCGTCGATTGCGATCTCACTCGATGCCGTAGGCGACTCCCCGCAAGGCGTCGTCGCGCGCATCGTCTTCAGGCTTCCCCCCGGAACCGACGCGCCGCCCGAGACCACGCTGCTGCTGCAGGGCTCGTACATGAAGGACGGCATCGTCCTCAAGAACTTCCGATACGAGATCCCGCCCGATCGCCGCGACGTCGTGCGTACGACGCAAACGTTTCCCGAAGGGGAGATCGAGATCGAAGCGCGATTGATCATGCCGCTCGACGAAGGCGCACCGGTGATCATGGCGAAGAGCGCGACGAAGTTCACCGTCGCGAAGACGAACAAGCCGTTCACCGCGAGCACCGACGATGACGCCGAAGCGATCTTCGCGGAAGGCGTCGTGCCCGACAGCGTCGGCGCCGTGAGGATCCGCGCGCCGCGCCGCGACGTCGCACCGAATCTGTTCATCGTCAACGTCGACGTGCTCCCGCCCGTGAAGCGCGTCGAGTTCTGGGTCGAAGGCAAGAAAGTTCTCGCCCGCAACGCCCCGCCGTTCCGCGCGGAGCTCGACCTCGGCAAGATTCCGAAGCGCGTCGAAGTGCGCGCGATCGGCTACGACGAAGCGGGCCGCTACGTCGACGCCGACGCGTTCATCGTCAACGAGCGCGAGACGCCGCTCGAAGTGAAGATCACGCGCACCGTCACACCCGACGGTCTCTCCCACTTCAAGCTCAGCATCCAGAATCCGAAGATGACGGAGCTGAAGACGATCGCGCTCTATGCCGGTCCCGACAAGATTCACGAGTGGACGCGGCCGCCGTACGCGCTCGACCTTCCGAGCGCGCGGTTGAACGGCGTCGACTTCGTGCGCGCTTCCGTCAT
>DATKFO010000342.1:0-7557 GCA_035544355.1 Thermoanaerobaculia bacterium | reverse complement strand
AGGGGCGATCGCGATGGTGCAGCTCCAGGTCGTGACCGGCGCCGACAGCGACGGTGACGGAATGCCGGACGCGTTCGAGATCGCGAACGGACTCGATCCGACGAACGCCGCCGACGGACAGACGGATCTCGACGGCGACGGCCTCGTGAACGTCGAGGAGTTCCGCCGCGGCACCGGCATCCGCGTGCCCGACAGCGACGGCGACGGATTGCAGGACGGCGCGGAAGTGCTGCGCGGGACGAATCCGCTCAACGTCGACACCGACGGCGACGGCTTCCGCGACGGCCTCGAGGTCACGACCGGCTCCGATCCGCTCGATCCGAACAGCTTCAACATCGCGCAGGCGCTGCAATCGCTGCAGGTCACGCCCGCGCAGTTCGACCTCGTCGCGAACATCGTCCTCGGCGAGACCTCACGCCAGCTGGCCGTGACCGGCACGCTGATCGACGGCACGTCGCTCGACATCACCGCGTCGCGCTACGGCACGAGCTACGCGTCGAGCAATCTCACGGTCGCCAACTTCGGCGGCACCGATGGCCAGGTATTCGCGGGAGTCAATGGCACCGCGACGATCACCGTTACCAACTCCGGCCGCACGGCGACGTCGCTCGTGACGGTGAGCAGCTTTACGCCGCGGGCCGTCGGATTCCTCCCGCTTCCCGGATTCGCGAACAACGTCGACGTCGCCGGCGACGTCGCGTATGTCGCGGCAGGTGCAGTCGGACTGCACATCGTCAACGTTGCGAATCGCGCCGCACCGACGCTCGTCACGACGGTGGACACGCCCGGCAACGCGAATGACGTGCGCGTCTTCGCCGGCTACGCATTCGTGGCCGACGGCGACGCCGGTCTGCAGATCATCGACATCAAGGCCACTCCTCCGCGCATCGTCGCCGCATTCGACACGCCGGGCGATGCGTGGGACGTCGCGGTCTACGCCGATCGTGTCTACATCGCCGACGGTCCGGCCGGCCTGCGCGTCGTCGACATCTCGAATCCGCTCGCGCCGCGTCTTCTCGGCGCGATCGATACGCCGGGTCTGACACGCGGCGTCGATGCGAACGAGTCGTATGCGGTGCTCGCCGACGGAAACGCGACGCGCATCGTCGACATGCGCATTCCGACCGCGCCGGTGATCGTCGGCGTGGCCGCGAGCAGCGACACGAAGGACGTCGTCGTCGACGGCTCGCTCGCGTACGTCGCCGACTACACGAACAGTCTCCGCATCATCGATTTCAGCACGCCCACGAGCCCGCAAGTCGTCGGCTTCACGAACAACTCGCTCGGCGGAATCCTCACCGACGTCGAGAAAGTCGGCGATCTCGTGTTCGGCTCCGACGTGCTGTTCGTCAACGGCATCCCGATCATCAACGTCGCCGCGCCGACCACTCCGGTCGTGCGCGCGCGTCTCGACTTCACGCAGCGCGACGACGACGGCAACGGCATCGCCGCCGATCGTCAATACGTCTACCTCGCCGGAACAGCCCAGCGCATCGAGAACGGCGCGACCGGGACCTCGGCGCTCTACATCGGCCAGTACCTCTCCGTGACCGACGCGCTGGGCGTTGCGCCGGCGGTGCAATTGACCGCGCCGCAGAACGCGAACGCGATCGAAGGAACGCTGCTGAACATCGCCGCGACCGCCAGCGACGACATCCTCGTGGCGAAGGTCGAGTTCCTCATCGGCGGGCAGGTCGTCGCCACCGACAGCGCCGCGCCGTACACAACCAGCATCCGCGTGCCGAGCGCTCCGACGCTCACCATCCAGGCGCGCGCGTTCGACTTCGGCGGCAACAGCGCCATCACGCCTCCCGTGGTGGTCAACGTGATCCCCGATCCCGGAACCACCGCCGCCGGACGCATCGTGACGGAGCACGGCGACTCGATCGCCGGCGCATTCGTCGCCTGCAGCGGCCAGACCGCCACGTCGGGCGGCGACGGACGCTTCGCCATCAACGGCATGTCGACGATCAACGGCAGCATTCGCTGCACGGTCACGTACACCGACCCGAACGGCGTGCCCTACACCGGCGCGAGCGGTACGCTCGCACCGGTGCCCGGAGGCATCACCAACTTCGGCGACATCAGCATCCGCAGCGTCGCCCCGGTGACGCAACTCCCGCGCAGCGCGTGGAGCGTCGACGGCAACTTCCGTGCGCGGCGCGTGCTGATCGAAGGCTCGTCGCTCGTCGTTTCCGGTTACCCGGCCGGGGGCACGGGCAATTCCGAACAGCTCGTGATCTTCGACCTCTCGACGCCGGCACAACCTGCGCGTCTGCGCACCGCGACCGCCGGCCTCGGCGGGATCAACGAGACCGAGCTGCGCGACGGCTGGGCCTACATCGCATCGGGCGATTTCTGCATGTTCAACTACGCGAATCCGCTGGCGACGCGCCGCTGCGTCGGGCACGACGGCGACGAGCTGGCGATCGCGCTGGCGTGGCCGCTCGCGTGGACCAGCTCGACGCACAGCGACGGGCGCATCCGCCAGTACGACGTCAGCAACACGAACGGCCCGCGCCTGCTGCGCGAGCAATCGATCGTCCCCGGCATCAACGGCTTCAACGATCTCGTGGCCCTCGGCAGCGGCTATCTCGTCGGCATCAGCTCCGCGCAGACCGCGGGCGCCGTCGGCCACGACGTCGTGGTGATCGACGTCCGGCACTCGACGCGTTGGGTGAAGGCCGCGGATCTCGACATCCCCGGCTTCGACGCAACCCGCGGACGCATCCGCGGCACCACGCTGTACCTCGGCAGCCGCACAGGCGAGACGGCGATCGTCGATCTCTCCAATCCGTCGGCACCGGCACTCGTCAGCCGGCAGGTCGTGAGCGGAGGTCTCGCGAACGGCGTGCGGCCGATGGAGAACGAGCTCTTCGTCGCCGCCGGCACCGCGGGTCTCGTCGCATTCGACATCGCACTGCCTGCGTCGCCGGTGCTTTCGCGGACGCTCACGGTCGGCGGCAACGCGCACGATCTTGCGCTCGCGTGGAACACGTTCTACGTCGCGAACGACGACGGCCTCGCGGTCGGCGGGATCGTGCTGCCGCCGCAGATCGACGTGTCGCGCATTCGCATGACGCGCGAAGGATCGCTCGTCTCCGTTCGCGGTGCAGCCGGTGCAATCACCGGACAGGCGCCGCTCACGTGCGGTGCGATCAACAACGCGACGAGCGCATCGGTCTCCGGCATCGCCGTGGGCCTCGACGGCTCGTTCGTCATCACACTCCCGGCCGCCGGCAACGAGACGATCGCCGTCAACGCGATCGACGGCGCCGCGCGCACCGCCGGACCGCTGGTCGTCGGCCCCGCGCCGTTCGGTACCGACAACTTTGTCGCCACGACGACGCTGACCGAGGGGACATTCCGTGCGCGGTCGCTTGCGGCGGAAGGATCGCTGCTCGCCGTGAATGGCTGGGGCACCGAGACCGGATCGTCGGAAGCCGTCGTGCTGTTCGACATCAGCAACGTCACTCCGCTCCACAAGCGCACCGTTCCCGCCGCGGGCCTCGGACAGGTCAACGACGTGGCCATCGCGAACGGCTGGGGCTACATCGCATCGGGCGATTTCTGCACGTTCAACTTCGGAGATCCGTCGGCGGTGCGTCATTGCATCGGCATGGACGGCGACGAGCTCTCGGTCGCGTTCTCCGGACGCTACGCCTTCACGGTGACGACGCACACCGACGGACGCATTCGCGTGTACGACGTCAGCACGCCGGCCGCACCGCGAATCCTTCGCGAGCGCGGCTTCGTCAGCGGAGCGTTTCTCACCGACGCCGTGATCTACGGCGACTACCTCATCGCCATGTCGCCGAGCCGTCCGAACAACGTCGGCCATGACGTCATCGTCATCGATCGCCGCGACGTCAACAACCTCGTCAAGGTTGCGGACCTCGACATCCCCGGCTTCGACGCCTATCGCGGCCGCATCTACGGATCGCTGCTGACGATCGGCGCGTGGGACGGCGGACCGAACGTCGCCATCGTCGATCTCTCGAATCCGCTCTCGCCGCAGCTGCGCAGCCTCGTGAACACCGGCATTCCCCGCGGCTCGAGCATCGCAGGGACCACGCTCGCAACCGCCGACGGCATGTTCGGCGTGACGTTCACCGACATCGCCAATCCCTCCACGCCGCACATTCTCGGCCGCGAAGCCGTGAACGGCGATGTGTGGGACGTGCTCTTCAGCGGCGGCTCGCTCTACGTCGCCAGCTCGTACGGCATCAGCGTGATCAGCGAAGTCGGCGCGCCTCCCGTGATCGACGCCTCGCTCATCACGATCACCTCGACGACCAGCACGACTGCGACGATCACCGGAAGTGTGCGTGCCGTCACCGGACGCGCACCGATCACGGCGGAGCTGCGCAACACATCGACCAATGCCTCGACGCCGAACATCGCCATCGCTGCGAACGGAAGCTTCACCGCGACCCTCGCCGCGAAACCGGGCGAGGTCGTGAGCATCATCGCCACCGACGTCGCCGGACGCGTCGCCGGTCCGCTGATCCTCGGCGGCGTTCCCTTCGGCACGACCACCACGGCCGTTCTGATTCCGCCGCCGCAAGTCGACGGTGGATTCCGCGCACGCACGCTCGCAACCGAAAACTCGCTGCTCGCAGTCACGGGACGTGGGAACGAGTACGGTGGTTCCGAGGGTGTGGTGCTGTTCAACATCGCGAACCCTGCGGCGCCTGCGTACTTACGCACCGTCACCGCGGGCCTCGGCGCCGTGAACGATCTCGAGATCAACAACGGCTGGGGATTCGTCGCCGGCGGCGATTTCTGCACCTTCAACTTCCTCGACTCCGCCGCGGTGCGTCATTGCATCGGCATGGACGGCGATGAGACCGGCGTCGCCTGGTCGGGCGGCTACGCGTTCACCACCACCACGCACACCGACGGACGCATACGTCTGTACGACGTGAAGGATCCGATCGCGCCGCGCATCCTGCGCGAGCAGGGCCTCATCTCCGGCCTGTCGTTCAGCGACGTCATCACGTTCGGCGACGAATACCTCATCGCCACGACTGCGCTGCAGAGCGGCGGCCGCGGCCATGACGTCGTCGTCATCAGCCGCGCCAACACCAATGCGCTGGCCATCGTCGCCGACATCGACATCCCCGATTTCGCCGGCTTCCGCGGACGCGTCTGGGGCAACACGCTCTATCTCGCCGGCAACGGCAACAAGCTCGCGGTCGTCGACCTGACGAATCCGCGCGTGCCGGTCGTGCGCAGCGTCGTCGACACCGGCGGCGTCACGCGTGGCGCCGTCGCGAACGGCACGACCGCGATCACCGCGGACGGTATGAGCGGTGCGACGTTCCTCGATGTTGCGAACGCCGCGTCGCCGGTCATCCTCGGCCGCCAGCCGACCGCAGGCAATGCGTGGGACGTGATCCTCAACGCCGGAACGCTCTACGTCGCGAACGAGCTCGGCATCACCGTCGTGCAGGACGTCTTCATCGCGCCGGTCATCGACGCTTCACTCGTCTCGATCTCCGTCGTCAACGCCACCACTGCTTCCGTGACCGGCCGCGCGCGTGCCATCGTCGGCCACTCGCCGCTCACCGTCGATGTTGCGAACACGACGTCGGGTGCCGAGGTGAGGGGAGTTTCGGTTGCGGTGGACGGGAGCTTCACGGCCACCCTCGCTGCGAAATCGGGCGAGATCATCACCCTCTCCGCAACCGATCCGGTGGGACGCAAAGCGGGACCGCTCGTCATCGGCTCGGTGCCGTTCGGCTCGACCATGACCACGATTCTGATTCCGCCCGCGCAGGCCGACGGATCGTTCCGCGCCCGCACGCTCGCGAGCGAAGGGACGCTGCTGGCGGTCACCGGACGTCTCGCCGATTACGGCACTTCGGAGCGCGTCGTCGTTTACGACATCACGAACCCCGGCGCGCCGCAGTTCCTGCGCAGCGTGAACGCCGGCCTCGGGCAGGTATACGACCTCGAGATCGCGAACGGCTGGGGCATCGTGGCCGCGGGCGATTTCTGCACGTTCAACTTCCTCGATCCGAACGCCGCGCGTCACTGCATCGGCATGGACGGCGACGACATCGGCGTCGCGTACGTGGGCGGCCTGGCCTTCACGGTCACGACGCACAGCGACGGACGCATCCGCATGTACGACGTGAAGGATCCGATCGCGCCGCGCATCCTCCGCGAGAAATCGATCGTGTCGGGACTCTTCTTCGAAGACGTGATCGCGTACGGCGACGAGTTCCTCATCGCCACGACGTCGCGCAAGACCGCGGATGGCCGCGGCCACGACGTGGTCGTCATCAGCCGCGGCGATCCGAACGACCTCACGCTCGTCGCTGACATCGACATCCCCGGATTCGATGCGTTCCGCGGCCGCGTGCACGGACATCAGCTCTTCCTCTCCGGCAGCGGCAGCAAGGCGGCGATCGTCGATCTGACGAATCCGCGGCAGCCGGTCGTGCAGAGCGTCATCGAGACCGGCGGCGTGCCGCGCGGCGCGACCGCGGTCGGTACGACGATGATCATCGCGGACGGCGCCGGCGGCGCGACGTTCGTCGACACCGCCGATCCTCTCGTGCCGTCGATCTTCGGGCGGCAGGCCAGCGGCGGCACCGCGTGGGATGTGCTCGTCGCGGCGGGTGCGCTCTACATCGCGAACGAGCACGGCATCGTGGTCGTCGACGACGTCGAGATCGCGCCGTCCGCCGACCTCTCGCTCATCGACGTCACGCGTGCGAACGCGACGACGGCGACCGTGTCGGGACGCGCGCGCAGCATTCTCGGAATTGCGCCGATCACCGCCGATGTCCACAACGACGCGACGAACGTCTCGACGACGGGAGCCGCGGTCGCTGCCGGCGGCATCTTCAACGCGTCGATCGCCGCGCGCTCGGGTGAAGTGTTGTCGCTCTTCGCACACGACGGAGCCGGCCGCGTGCTCGGACCGCTTGCGATCCGTCCCGTGCCGTTCGGCTCATCGTCGTCATCATTCCTCCTGCTGCCGAATCAGGTCGGCACGGGCTTCCGCGCACGCACGCTGGCCGGAGACGGCAGCTACCTCATCGCCGGCGGCTACGGCAACGACTACGGCGGCTCGGAGGCGTTCGCGATCTACGACATCACCACGCCGTCAACGCCTGTTTTCCGTCGCGTGGTCACGGCCGCTCTCGGCGCGGCGAATGACGCCCGCGTGATCGACGGCTGGGCGTACATCGCCGGCGGCGACTTCTGCACGTTCAATCTCGCCGACGCCGCAGCTGTGCGTCACTGCCTCGGCCACGACGGCGACGAGCTCTCCGTCGCGGTCGAGCCGGGCCGCGCATTCACGACGACGACGCACAGCGATGGGCGCATTCGCATCTACAACGTCACCAATCCGCTCGCGCCGTCGTTCCAGCGCGAACAGGCGATCGTGCCCGGCCTGTCGTTGCGCGACGTCATGCTCCTCGGCACCGATTACCTCGTCGCCACCGCGCCGGGACACGACGTCGTCGTCATCGACCGCCGCAATCTCTCGAGCCTCGTGAAAGTCGCAGACCTCGACATCCCCTCCTTCGACGGCTTCCG
>DATKFO010000341.1:0-4337 GCA_035544355.1 Thermoanaerobaculia bacterium | reverse complement strand
CTCGGCGAGCAGGGACTCGAGATTCTCGCGCGTGTGCGCGAGGAGTTCGATCTGCCGGTCATTACGGAAGCGATCGATCGCGATTCGCTGAAGCTCGTCGAGCAATATGCGGATTGCATTCAGATCGGCGCGCGCAACATGCAGAACTTCTCGCTGCTGAAAGACGCAGGCGCCGCACGCAAGCCGGTGCTGCTGAAGCGCGGGATGTCGGCGACGCTCGAGGAGCTGTTGCTGTCGGCCGAGTACATCATGTCCGAGGGGAACTACAACGTGATCGTGTGCGAGCGCGGCGTGCGGACCTTTGCGGATCACACGCGCAACACGCTCGATCTCTCCGTCGTGCCGGCGGTGAAGCGCATCAGCCATCTGCCGATCCTCGTCGATCCGAGTCACGGCACCGGCAAGCGCAACAAAGTGCTGCCGATGTCGCGCGCCGCGGTTGCGGCGGGCGCGGACGGCGTGATCATCGAAGTGCATCACAAGCCGGAAGAGGCGCTCTCCGACGGACCGCAGGCGCTGCTGCCGGATGCGTTCGCGAACCTTGTTCGCGAAGTGGATGCGATCGCGCAGGTGTTGGGGCGGTCGTTGCAGCCGGCACTAAGTTTATCCTGAGGAGCGAAGCGACGTGAGGATCTCGGGCTACACCGCGGCTGCAGCTGCCTTCAGGCGATGCTCGAGCGGCGCGGTGTAACCGGAGATCCCTCTGTCGCTTCGCTCCACGGGATAAACTGCCGACCCTTTGCGACGCACGAAAATCATCGCCACCCTCGGCCCCGCCTGCGCCACGGAAGAGTTGCTCTACCGTCTGCTCACGACCGGCGTCGATGTATTCCGCCTCAACTTCTCGCACGGCCGTCACGAGGATCACGAGAAGACGATCAGTCTCGTGCGCCGCATCGCCACTGAGGTCGGGCGCTACGTGCCGATCGTCGGCGACATCCAGGGTCCGAAGCTGCGCATCGGTGACGTTGCCGGCGTCGTGCATCTCGAGCCGGGACAGAGCTTCGTGATCTCGACGACGCGCGTGGAGCAGGGCGATGCGAAACACGTCTCGACGCCGTTCACGCCGCTGCCGAAGGAAGTGCAGATCGGGCAGCGCATCCTCATCAACGACGGACTCGTCGAGCTCGTCGTCACCAGCGTCGACGAAACGAGCGTGACGACGCGCGTGATTCACGGCGGGCCGATCTCGTCGCAGAAGGGGATGAACTTCCCCGACTCCGAGCTCACGATTCCCGCGATCACCGACAAAGATCGCATCGACGTGAAATTCGCGGTCGAGCATCAACTCGACTACATCGCGGCATCATTCATCCGCCGCCGCAGCGACATCGAAGGATTGCGCGCGCTGCTGCACGAATTCGGCGGCAACGAGATCAACGTGATCGCGAAGCTCGAAAAGCCGCAGGCGATCGACAATCTCGACGAGATCCTGCAAGTCAGCGACGGCGTGATGGTCGCGCGCGGCGACCTCGGCGTCGAACTGCCGCCGGAAGCAGTGCCGATCGTGCAGAAAAAAATCCTCTCGACGGCGAGCCGGTACGGACGATTCGCAATCACTGCGACGCAGATGCTCGAGTCGATGACGACCGCATCGCGGCCCACGCGCGCGGAAGCATCCGACGTCGCGAACGCGATCTTCGACGGCTCCGACGCGGTGATGCTCTCCGCGGAAACTGCATCGGGACGGTATCCGGTCGAAGCGGTGCAGATGATGGCGCGGATCGTTTTTGCGGCCGAGGCCAATCGGCAGTATCACGACATCAAACATCGCGAGCCGTTTCGGCAAATCTCGGAGACCGACGAATTCACGGACGCGCTCGCCGGCGCCGCGAACTACGCGGCCGAACAGCTCGAAGCGAAATACATCGTCGTCTTCACGCAGACCGGGTTCGCGGCGCGGCTGATGTCGAAGTTCCGCCCGAAAGCGCCGATCATCGCCCTCACGCCATCGAACTGGGTCGCACGCCGCATGAACATGTTGTGGGGCGTGCAGCCGTTCGTGCTGCGCGAAGCAGGAGAGTTTCACGAGCTGATCGTCGATCGCGTCGACGAGTTCCTGCTCGCGAAAGACGTCGTGCGCCCGGGTGATCGCCTCGTGATTTTGATGGGCTCGCCGATCTATCAGAGAGCGAAAACGAATTTGTTGCGGGTACATCGGGTGAGGGACTGAGCTTTCCGCGAAAATCAAAAGCCGGGCTCGGGAGCGGGCACGGGCTCGGGCACGGGAAGAAGCATTCTCGCGGGATGGCGGACTTATAGTCCGCCGGTTCTTTTTGGCGGCGACCTTCAGGCGGCGGACTATAAGTCCGCCGTCCCCGTGATTTTCCCGTGCCCGCGCCCGAGCCCGTGCCCGTTTTTTCGAACCCCAGGCGCGGGAAAATCAAACAACATCGGAATCCAAACTTGTTACGAATCGCGCCCCCACCCCCCACCCGCGGCCCGACCGGCAGTACCATGGCGTGCGTAACATGGGAAGCGAGGGGCTGGGAGGAGAGGTTTACGACCGATATGACTCGCTAGGGAGGAGGATATGCGCCGACTTCGAGCCATCGCGTTTGCCGCCATCGTGCTGATCGCGATTCCCGCGCAACCCGAGACCTCGCTCCCTGCAGCGATCCAAATCCTCGGCAACGTCACCAACGCTGCGCGTCCCGTTTCGAACGCGCTCGTCATCGCGCTCGACCTCTCGACCTTCGACGCGATCCAGACCTACACCACCTCCGACGGCACGTTTTCGCTGCCGCCGCTTCCTGCAAACATCCACAAAGTCATCGCCGTGAAGCGCGGCTTCGCGCCCGCGACGGCGACGATCGTCCCGAACAAACGCAACCAGCACGTCACGCTCCGCCTCGAGACCGAAAAGCAGGCGAAGCGCAGAACCACCAATCAGGAGATGTGGGAGATCCGCGGATCCCTCCCTCCCGACATCCTGCGCGAGCTCGACGCGCTGCTCGAAGCGCCTGCGCAGATCGCCGACTACGAATTGCCGCGCTTCCGCGGCGAGATGATGTCGACGACGGCCGTCGCCGCGCAATCGACGTCCCCCGCAGTCGCCCACACCGCCCTCGGGTTGCAGAGCCGCATCGGCGAGAGCTGGCAGCTCGGCATCCGCGGCAATCTGCAGCGCATCGACGATCCGACCGACGGACAGCCGTTCGGCACTGCGCTCGCCGAATCGAACGTCGTCTCGATGGAGCTTCGCTCGTCGCCGACCGACGCGTATCGCGTCGCGTCGACGCGCAGTTTCTGGCGCTACGCCGATGACGCCGGCGGCGATCACGAGGCCGGCATCCGCGCACACAACATCGAGTGGGAACATGGACCGGCGCGCGTGCAGGTCCGTTACTTCGCGCAGGACAATCTCTTCCACGCGAATCCCTTCGGCTCCGATCAGATCGAGATCGCGGGCGAATCGACGGTCGTGTCGACGCGCCGCAATGACGTCGGCGTTTCGCTGCGCGTGACGCAGGAAAGCGTGCACGACGGCTCGCTTGATACGTTGCGCACCGCGGACGTCGCTGCGAACGGCACGCTGTTCCTCGTCCCAGCCCTCGTCATCCACTACGGCATGGCCAGCCGCCTCGGCATGGATCACCACGAATGGGCCCCGCGCACCGGCGCCGAGTGGAAGCTCACGAAGGGCACGTCGTTCATCGCGTCGGCGATGTACAAGGTCGTCGACAAGACGCCGTCGAACGTGCTGCCGACGATCGTGGTGTGGACCGACGACGTGCGCGTCCTACCGCGCTACACGTATTCGTTCGGATTCGTATCCGGCAAAGACGAGAACAATCGCGTGACCGCCATCGCGACCGTGTCGGAGAACGATGCGCCGCTGCGCGTCGTCTTCAACGACACGTTCGATCAATTCTGGGACGGCCTCTACGTCGACTCCGGCGACGTGCGCCGCGACGTACGCGTCGCGTATCGCCGCGCCGTCGGAAAGCGATTCGCAATCGATCTCGCGACGACGGCTGGCACTGCGACACAGCGCGCGACGACGGATCGCAAGAAGGTCTACGTGACCGGCGATCTGCAATCGACGTTCATGCCGACCGGCACGACGCTCGCGGTGTCATATCGCGAGATCCAGCAACCGCGCGCCTCGAGCGGCTCCGACTACCGCAGCGAGCGCATCAACGTGCGCATGGCCCAGTCGCTCTACCTCCCGCTCGACGTGAAGGTGCTCCTCGGCGTCGAGCTCGCGCGCTCCCAGAACTCGCCGTTCCTCCTCGACGCCCTCGATCCCGAGGGGAGCTCGACGAAGTACGTGGGCGGGCTGGCGGTCAATTTTTAGGAGTGCGGTGGCAAAGCCACCGCTTTCGTATCCGGAT
>DATKFO010000340.1:0-4429 GCA_035544355.1 Thermoanaerobaculia bacterium | reverse complement strand
TCGAACGTGATCTGCGCGTCGACGACCTTGAGGAAGAACTTGGTAGCGTTTTCGGGATATGCCTCGAACTTCGCCTGTCCGGTCGCCTGGATGAACAGATGACTGCCGTCGCGCGTCACAGTGATCGCGAAGTCAGGGGAGAGCGCGTAGCGGCCGACGAGTCCTTCGAGCACCTTTCCATCGAGCTCGATCGCCTTGCGCTCCTTCGCCGCTGCGAGCAGCGGCGCTGCGGAATTGAGCAGATGCTGCCCGATGTCGTCGATGCCTGCGTTCGTGAATGTGTTCGCGAGCACGACGACGCCGGTGCGGTTCTTCGGGTCGAATCCGATGTACGAGCGATAGCCGTACGTGCCGCCGTTGTGCCACACGATCTGGCGATCGTTTGCCGTCGTGATGTGCCAGCCGAGCGCGATCTCGAGATTCGGCGCGCCAGTCGGCCGCCGCGTCGCAAGCATCGACTTCATCGCGACACCGAGCGGCGATTTCGTGACGCCGAGGTTCGCGGCGAGAAACGTCAGCAGATCGTTCGCCGTCGATCGCAACGCGCCCGCACCGGCAAGCGTCGGCAAATCCCAGTTCGGAACGGATTTCAACTCCTCGTTGTGACCGACCGCGAGCCGCGACTTCATCGCATTCGTGAGCTTGATTGCGGTGCTCTTCATCGCGAGCGGCGCGGTGATACGAGTGCGCACGAGCGTTTCGTAATCCGACTTTGCGCGCAGTGCCAGCACGTGGCCGAGGAGGCCGGCGCCGAAGTTCGAGTACTCGTACGTCTCGCCGATGTCGCGCTTCAATTCGTACGAGCGGAGAAACTCATACATCTGCGCGACCGTGTAATCCGCATACGGATTCGCGGGATCTTTCGGATTGAGATTCGACGGCAGCCGCGGCAGCCCCGATGTGTGCGTCGCGAGATCGAGGAGCGTGATTTGCTTCTCGCCACGCTTCGGAACCTTCACATCGGACGGAAGAAACTTCGCGATCGGATCGCTGAGCGCAACCTCGCCGCGTTGCACCATGTCCGCAAGCAGCAGCGACGTAAACACCTTCGTCGCCGACCCGATCTCGAACAACGTGTCGCCGTTCAGCGGACGCTTGTCATTCGCATCGAGCGCGCCGTACGCAACCACGCGCCGCACTGAGGGCTCGATCACACCGACGACGATGCCGACGGCTTTCTTCTGCGTGTCGACGCGATCCGCGAGAATCTTGCGGATCTCGGCGTCGGGGAGGATTTGGGCGGCGGCGGATTGGGCGAGGAGCAGAAGAGCGACGACGAGTGCGAAGCGTTTCATGACACCAATCTAACGCTTATCGTTGGGTTGTGGTTTGGACTGCGGCGACCGCAGTCGCCGCTCTTGTACAGCCATCGCGAAGAACTGTCGAAAAGCGGCGATTGCGATCGCCGCAGTCCAAACGAAGCGATAAGTCCAATCCTCACTTCTTCGAAAAGCGCCACCGCACCTCCACCACCACCCGATTCGCGTCCCCCACCACCGGCCCCCGCTTCGCGTCGAGCGAAGTCACTTCGAGGCCGATGCGCAGCGGGCCGCGCGGTTCCCAGAAGGCGGCGGCGGTGATGGCGCTGCCGCGATCGCCGGACGTTGGGTATTCGCTTGTGTTGTCGAACGTCTCGTAGCGCAGCGTGGCGCGGCCGTGGGTGAAGCGGCGCGATGCGAGCGCGTAGCCGGTGCGCAGGTCGACGACGAAGCCCGGCACTGCGGTCGGGCCCCATCCGTATTCGCCTGCGAAGGTCCACAACGTCGTCGAGTACTCGGCGCCGACGATGTCGAATTGCGTGTCCCACGTCAGCAGGTCGCCGTACTGCAAGCCGTCGCCGCGATTGTCGATGTGCGTGAGTTGCACGAGTGCGTGCTCGCCGGTCCAGCGCGCGCGGGCGCTCCAGCCGAGGCGGCCGTCGACTTCATCGGAGACCGACGAGATCAGATTTGGTTGATCGGGGTTTCCTGCGGGAATCGTTTCGCCGAGCGCGGTCCAGCGATCGGTCCACGTCCAGCCGAATGCGACCGGCACGGCGCCGAGCGCGTCGTTGCCGCGATAGATAGTCGCGCCGAGGTCGAAGGCGCGGCGCTTCCATTGCACGTCGATGCCGATCGGACGGAACTCCTCGCCCATCCAACTGTTCAACGCCGATGGCGTGATCGTGTACGGCGTTTCCCAAAGCGCGTCGACGTTCTCGCGCGAGCCCGGCAGAAAGAACGCGCCTGCGCGAACGCGAACGCGATCCTCACGCGCGCGGAAATTCGCATCGACATACGCCTCGGGCACACCGACGTGATCTTCCTGCGCGAGCAGATGCAGGTGCGCGTTCACGAACAGCGACGGCGTCCAGTCGACGCCGAGCTGCACCTGCCCCGTGGCATCGGGGCCGTCGCCGTCATCGAATCGTCCCGTGCCGCCGTCGAGCCACGACTTCGCGCCCGACGTCGACGTGCCGCGCAGCAGCGCGAAGCCATTCCATTGGATCGCGTCATCCGCATGCGTGACGCCGCAGATCGTCAGCGTGAGGGAAAGCGCGCAGAATAGGCGCGGAATACTTCCTGCATGAGGCCCGCCCTGATCCTTCCCGCGATTTTCGTTTCGGTGGCCGCACAGGCCGCGAGTCTCACGGTCACGGTGCGCGATGCGCGCGGCACGGTGCTGCGCGACGCGGTCGTGTACGCGATCCCGGAGCGCAAGGAGCCAGCGGCGAAACAGACCGCGACCATGGATCAGAAGAACCGCATGTTCGTCCCGCACGTGCTGCCGATCCAGACGGGGACTGCGGTCAGGTTTCCCAACAGCGATGACATTCGCCATCAGGTCTACTCCTTCTCGTCGCCGAAGCCGTTCCAGCTTCCACTATACCGAGGAACTCCGGCGCAGCCGGTCGTTTTCGACAAGGCCGGCGTCGTCTCCCTCGGATGCAGCATTCATGACCGCATGAGCGCCTTCATCGTCATCGTCGACACGCCGTACTTTCAGAAATCTGCCGTGAACGGCGCCGCGGCGCTCACGGGATTGCGTCCCGGCAAGTACACGGTACGTCTTTGGCACAGCGACATGCGCGCGGAGCCGCCTGCGCAGATCGTGACAGTATCGGACGATGACCGGCTCGCGCTTTCGTTTGCGGTGAGCACCCGAGGATTCCATGCCGGCTCGTAGCTTCCAGGCGAAATTGCTGTACCTGTTGATCCTTGCGCTCGTCGTCGTCGCGACCGTGACATTGCTCTCGGTGCACTTCGCAGGACAACGGATGCTCAAGAAGAGCGTCGACGAAGAGCTGCGCGTCGGCGGACGCGTGCTCGATCGCATCCTCGCCGCACGCGGACGGCAACTGTCCGACACGGTGCGCGTGCTCGCATCGGACTTCGCGTTTCGCGAGGCGATCGCGTCGGGCGATCAGCCGACGATCGTCAGCGTGTTGACCAATCACGGCTCGCGCATTCGCGCGAACGCCGCGTTTCTCGTTTCCCTCGACGGCGTCGTCGTCGCCGACACCCTCGGCCCGCACGCGAGCGGCAAACCCTTTCCGTTTCCCAAGCTCATCAACACCGCCGCGGACAGCGGCGAAGCATCGTCGATCGTGTCGCTCGACGGTCGCCCGTACCAGCTCGTCGTCGTGCCGGTGCTCGCGCCGCGCGCGATCTCGTGGGTGAGCATGGGGTTCACGATCGATCAGACGCTGCTCGACGACATCAAGCGTCTGACGTCGCTCGACGTTTCGCTTTCGAACGGCGTCTCGACGATGCGGAGCGCGGCGAAGGCTGCCGATTACGCGACGCTCGTGCAGCCGCTGCGCACCGGCGACGGCTCGCGCGTGAATGCGATTCTGCAGCGCTCGCTCGTCGAAGCGCGCAAGCCGTATCGCGCGCTCGAAACGCAGATCTTCATCGTGTCGATCGTCGGTTTGCTGCTGTCGATTTTCGCGGCGGTGTATTTCGCGCGCGGCGTCGCGCGGCCGCTGCTCAGCCTCGCGGACGGCGCGCAGAAAATCGAGCGCGGCGACTACTCCCACGAAGTCGACGTGAGGCAGCGCGATGAGATCGGACGCCTCGCGGCTGCCTTCAATCAAATGCGTCGCGGCATCGCCGATCGCGAAGAACAGATCATCCATCAGGCGACGCACGACTCGCTCACGGGACTGCCGAACCGCACGCTGTTTCTCGATCGCCTGCAGCGCGCGATCACAAACGCGCGGCGCAGCGGCGGCACGGTCGGCGTGCTGATGATGGATCTCGATCGTTTCAAGGAGATCAACGACACGCTCGGCCATCACTTCGGCGATCTCGTGCTCAACGAGATCGGCCATCGTCTGCAGCTCACGCTCCGCGAAAGCGACACGGTCGCGCGCCTCGGCGGCGACGAATTCGGCATCATGTTCACCGCGCCCGAACCCTCGCACGGCGAAGAGGTCGCGAGGCGGATT
>DATKFO010000339.1:0-13006 GCA_035544355.1 Thermoanaerobaculia bacterium | reverse complement strand
GCTTTGGGTAAAAACAGAAAGCGGCGGCGTGGCAATGTGGCAGGCAGCTTCTGCTCGCCAGCATACTCGTCGATTTCGTTATGGACTGCGGCGACCGCAGTCGCCGCTTTCGTACACCGGTGTCGAAAAGCGGCGATTGCGATCGCCGCAGTCCAAACCGTAGCCCCGCGCCAGCGCGTGACCGCGCGGCGGCATGGCCGCCGCACTCCAGAGTTACTCATCGAGTGGCTCTTCCTCTTCTTCGGGAACCAGAAACACCGCCCCCAACGGCGGGATCGTCAGCGTCACCGACCACTTGCGCGCGTGTAGCGGGATCGGCGCGGCTTCGACGACGCCCATGTTTCCTTGTCCGCTGCCGCCGTAGAGAGTGGCGTCGCTGTTGAGCACTTCGCGCCAGTGGCCGCCGCGCGGGACGCCGACCTGGTAGTTGTGTCGCGGGATCGGTGTGAAGCTGAGGATGATCACAACGACGTCTTCGGAGCTCGATTTCGAGCGGCGGATGATGCTGATGATGCTGTTCTCGGTGTCGCAGCAATCGATCCATTCGAAGCCGCCGGGCGCCATGTCGAGCTCGTGCATCGCGGGTGTGTCGCGATAGAGCTTGTTGAGGTCTTCCATCCAGCGGCGCAGGCCTTCGTGGATCGGCGTGTCGAGCAGGTCCCAATCGAGGCTGGCGTCGTGATTCCACTCGCGGCGCTGGCCGAATTCGCCGCCCATGAACAGGAGTTTCTTGCCGGGATTCGCGTACATCAACGCGAACAGCGCGCGCAGGTTCGCGAACTGATTCCATTCGTCGCCCGCCATTTTGTTGATGAGCGAGCCCTTGCCGTGCACGACTTCGTCGTGCGAGAGCGGCAGCACGAAGTTCTCGGAGAACGCGTACATCATCCGGAACGTGAGGTCGTTGTGGTGGTACTTGCGGTGGATCGGATCGAACTGGAAGTAGCGCAGTGTGTCGTGCATCCAGCCCATGTCCCACTTCATGCCGAAGCCGAGGCCGCCGACATACACCGGACGCGAGACCATCGGCCACGCCGTCGATTCCTCCGCGATCACCTGCACGTCGGGATGCACTTTGTAGACGTCTTCGTTCACGCGGCGGAGAAACGAGATGGCGTCGACGTTCTCGCGTCCGCCGAATTCGTTCGGGATCCACTCGCCCGCTTTGCGCGAGTAGTCGAGGTAGAGCATCGATGCGACGGCATCGACGCGCAGTCCGTCGGCGTGGTACTCGTCGATCCAATACAGCGCATTCGACAAGAGGAACGAGCGGACTTCGTTGCGGCCGTAGTTGAAGATGAGCGAGTTCCAGTCGGGATGAAATCCGCGGCGCGGATCGGCATGCTCGAAGAGGTGCGTGCCGTCGAAGTAGCCGAGCCCGTGCTCGTCGGTGGGAAAGTGCGACGGCACCCAATCGAGGATCACGCCGATGCCGTGCTGGTGCAGTGTGTCGACGAGGTATTTGAAATCCTGCGGCGTGCCGTAGCGGCTCGTCGGTGCGAAGAAGCCAGTGATCTGATAGCCCCATGATCCGTAAAACGGATGCTCCATCACCGGCATCAGCTCGACGTGGGTGAAGTTCATTTTCTTCAAATACTCGGCGAGCGGATGCGCGATCTCGCGATAGCTCATCGAGCGCCACGTGCGTCCGTCGGCGGCGAGCGTGCGGCGCCACGATCCGAGGTGACATTCGTAGAACGAGAGCGGCGCTTCGAACGCATTGCGCTTTGCGCGCGCGCTCATCCAATCGCCATCGTTCCATTCGTAATCGAGGTCCCAGACGATCGATGCAGTTTCGGGCGGCAGCTCGTGATGGAAGCCGAACGGATCGGCCTTCGCGACTCGGTAGCCGTTCGTGCGCGAAACGATGTGGTACTTGTAGTGTGTTCCCTTCGCGACGCCGGGGATGAAGCCCTCCCAGATGCCCGACGCGTCGCGCGCTTCGAGGCGATGCGAATGCGGACTCCACGCGTTGAAATCGCCGATGACGCTGACGGCCGCGGCGTTCGGCGCCCACACGGCGAAGTTCGTTCCGCTCGCAGTGATGTGCGCGCCGAGCTTTTGCCAGAGCTTGTGATGCGTGCCTTCGGCGAAAAGATGGAGATCCCAGTCGGTGAGCAGCGACTGCGGCGCGGTGCGGATCTCCCCTTCGGGGATGATGTCGGCGCCGACGATCTGGAGCTCCGTTTCTTCGTTCTTCATGTGCGTTGCATTAAACCAAATCCAAAACGCCGCGCACGGGAATCGGAAGCCATTCGGGGCGGTGATTCAGTTCGTACGCGATCTCGTACAGCGCTTTTTCGAGCAGATGCAGATGCAGCACGACGTCGATCTCCTGCGTCGTGTGCGGAAGATGCGTGCCCTTCGCGCTCTCGGTGAGGTACGCACGCAAATACGCGGCCGCGACCCAGCGATGCCAGAAGCGCGCGGCGTTCTCGAGCGTTGCGCGATCTTCGGCGCGGATGAAGTGACCGGGCGCCTGCCCGAGCACGACCGCGTACGGCGCGTAGTGGAACGAGCGCAACATGCCGGCGACGTCGCGCAGCGCGCTGCGTTTGATGCGGCGCTCGCTGAGCGGTCGCGACGGCTCGCCTTCGAAGTCGATGATCACGAAATCGGTGCCGGTGTGCAGCACCTGGCCGAGGTGGAAGTCGCCGTGCGTGCGGATGCGCTGCGCGGTGACTTTGTGATCGAGAATCGCGCGGATGCGCTGCAGGATCGCGGGCTCCTTCGCCATCAATTCTTCGAGCTCGGGCAGATCCTTCGCGCGGCGCTTCACGAGAGCCATCGTCTGCACGAGCTGCGTGCGAACGAATTGATAGAGCGAACGTTGGTAGTGCGGCGTGAACGGCTCCGGCGCGAACGCGCGGACGTCGGGACGCGACGCGAGCGCGAGATGCATTTGCGCCGTGCGCGCGCCAAGTTTTTCGGCATCGGCGATGTAGCTGCCGATGATCTCGCGCGCTTCGTGCTCGGTGAGCGTGGCGCGCGCGACGCGGTCGATCGCGCCCGGCTCGCTGAGCAGGCGATCGAAGTAGCGGGCGATGTCGTCGAGCGTGTACGTCCACGCGTCGCCGGAGCTGCGGACGAATCCCTGCACGATCGCGAGCGTGGTCGGATCGCCGCCGCGATTGCTCGTGTATTCGAGCGCGCCGGCGACGCGCGGGACGCAATCGAATGACGCTTCTTCGTTGAGAAAGCGCGTGACTTCGAGATCGGTGTTGATGCCGGGCTCGATGCGGCGGAAGAGTTTGAGGAACAGCTGCTGCCCGTAGATGATCGCGGTGTTGCTCTGCTCGCCGGTGAGCACGTGCGGCTCGAGCGGCGCATTCCCTTTCAGCTCGCGGAATGCCTTCGAAGGCGTGCCGGCGATCGTGCCGCGATCGCCTTTGAGTTGGCGTCGCCGCGCGATCGTGTCGAGCAGCGCGTTCGCGAACGTGGCGTCGACGACCGGCTCGTAGAGCAGCTTGCCGTCGCGCAATCGCGCGATCAGCGTCGTGGTGCGCGGATTGTCGTGCTCGTCCGCGCGACGAGCTTGCGCAACGCCAAGCGGCAGGAGATACGTCTGCGGCTCGCCTTCGGTGAACTCGACATCGAGCAGCGCGAGATGTAGGACATCATCGAGCGCGACGATCTCGCGAATGGTCAACGTGTTGATCGTTCGCGCTTTCCCCGCGAACCAGCGTCTCGAGCGGATGTAGCGCGCCAGTGCGCGATCGAGTGCATCGCGATTGCGCGCGGCGAAAACTTCGTCCCAAGTCGTCGCGGCGATCGGCGGCACTTCGTCGGCCGTCGTCTCCGCGTGCTCGAAACGCTCGAGCGCGAACCAGTAGAAGCCGAACGGGCTGAGGTTGAGGAAGTACGGGCGCTCGCCGATCTCCGGAAAGCGCGTGCGTCCCGAGATCTCGACGGGCGTCAATCCGCGAAACGGCGCGAGATCGAGCTCGAAGCACTGCACGAGGCGCGAGAGATTCGCGACGACGAGGATGACTTCGTCTTCGAAGCGCCGGATGAACGCGAGCACTTTGCGATTCTCGGGCTGCAGGAATTCGATGGTTCCGCGGCCGAACGCGCGGTAGCGCTTGCGCATCGCGATGAGGCGCTTCATCCACCAGAGCAGCGAGTATTGATTCGACTGCTGCGCTTCGACGTTGACCTGCTCGTAGTGATATTGCGGATCGATGATCGCCGGCAGGAAGAGCTGCTGCGGATTGCAGCGCGAGAAGCCGGCGTTGCGATCGGCACTCCACTGCATCGGCGTGCGGACGCCGTTGCGGTCGCCGAGGTAGATGTTGTCGCCCATGCCGATCTCGTCGCCGTAATAGATGATCGGCGTGCCGGGAAACGAGAACAGCAGGCCGTTCATCAGATGAATGCGGCCGCGATGATTTTCGAGCAGCGGTGCGAGGCGGCGGCGGATGCCGAGGTTGATGCGCGCCTGCGTGTCCTTCGCGTACGTGCGCCACATGTAATCGCGGTCCTCGTCCGTGACCATCTCGAGCGTGAGCTCGTCGTGATTGCGCAGGAACATCGCCCACTGGCAATTCGGCGGAATCGGCGGCGTCTGGCCCATGATGTCGATGATCGGGAAGCGGTCTTCCATCGCCAGCGACATGTACATGCGCGGCATGACCGGGAAGTGGAACGCCATGTGGCATTCGTCGCCGTCGCCGAAATACGGCAGCGTGTCTTCCGGCCACTGATTCGCTTCGGCGAGCAGCATCTTGCCGGGATAGGTCGCGTCGAGATGTGCGCGCAGTTCCTTGAGGAAGACGTGCGTCTCGGGGAGGTTCTCGCATGTCGTGCCTTCGCGCTCGTAGAGATACGGAATCGCGTCGAGACGAAACGCGTCGACGCCGAGCTTCATCCAGAACTCGAGCACTTTGAACAGCGCGTCGTGCACGGCGGGATTGTCGAAATTGAGATCGGGCTGATGGGAGAAGAAGCGGTGCCAGTAATACTGCTTCGCGATCGGATCCCACGCCCAGTTCGAGGTCTCGAAGTCTTTGAAGATGATGCGCGCGTCGCGGTACTTGTCGGGTGTTTCGTTCCAGACATAGAAATCGCGCCACGGACTGCCGGGCTTCGCGCGGCGTGATTTCTGAAACCACGCGTGCTGATCGCTGGTGTGATTGACGACGAGCTCTGTAATGACGCGAATCCCGCGGCGGTGGGCCTCTTTGACGAATTCCTTGAAATCTCTGAGGGAACCGTAAGAAGGGTTGACTTCGGTGTAATGCGCGATGTCATAGCCGTCGTCGCGTAATGGCGAGGGATAGAACGGGAGCAACCAGAGGATGTTGATGCCGAGGTCCTGGATGTAATCGAGCTTGCGCGTCAGCCCGGCGAAATCGCCGATGCCGTCGTCGTTGCTATCGAAGAACGCACGGACGTGCGTTTGATAGATGATTCCGTCTTTGTACCAGGCGTCCATTACGATCGTAGGGGCGGCTTGCAGCCGCCCGCACTCCGGGGTTCGGGCGGCCGCAGGCCGCCCCTACAAAAAGTATTCAAAGTCCCTCTCCGTTCGCACGCGTCGTCTGATTCGGAAGATGTGCGCCGGCACCACCGCCGGATTGAGCTGCACATAATTTCGCGCGCCGTGCCACGAGTGTCTTGCGCCGCTCAGCAGGTCGTGCACCTGAAACGGACGCACGGCGTCGACTTGTAATGCGTCCAAATCGAGCTCGAGCCAGGCGGCATGCGCGTTTTTCGGGTCGACGTTGACGATCGCGAGAATCACGTTGTCGCCGGCGGATTTGCTGTAGCAGAGGATGTTCTCGTTGTCGCTCTCGTGAAATTGCAGCGTTGCGTTTTGCTGCAAGGCGCGATTCTCGCGGCGCACGCGATTGACGAGCGCGATGAAATCGCTCAAGTCCTCGTCCGTCGGCGGCCACTCGTGTACTTCGTATTTTTCGGAGTCGAGGTATTCCTCGCTGCCTGGCTCGCGCGCAATGTGCCAGAAGCGTTCGTATGCGGGTCCGTAGATCCCGTAATTCGCGGACAGCGTCGCGGCGAGCACGAGGCGGATCGTGAAGGCTGCGTGTCCGCCATATTGCAGATACTCGGTGAGGATGTCCGGCGTGTTTGGCCACGCGTTCGGGCGGAAGAAGTCGCTCACCGGCGGCTTCGTGATCTGTTCGAAGTATTCGCGCAGCTCCCACGCGGTGTTGCGCCACGCGAAATACGTGTACGACTGCGTGAAGCCGCCCTTCGCGAGGCGGTCCATGATCTTCGGCCGCGTAAAGGCTTCGGCGAGGAAGATCAGATCGGGCCACTCGCGCTCGAGCGCGCCGATGCACCATTCCCAGAACGGCAGCGGCTTGGTGTGGGGGTTGTCGACGCGGAAGATGCGCACACCGCGCTCGATCCAGAACGCGAACACGCTGCGCAGCTCGTCCCACAACTGCTTCCACGCGTCACTCTCGAAATGGAACGGGTAGATGTCCTGATATTTCTTCGGCGGATTTTCCGCGTACTGCACGGTGCCGTCGGGGCGATGCAGGAACCACTCGGGATGGTCGCGAACGTACGGATGATCGGGCGACGCCTGGAACGCGACGTCGAGCGCGATCTCGATTTTGTGCGAGCGCGCGCTCGCGACGAGGTGCTCGAACTGTTCGATCGTGCCGAGGGATGCGTGCGTCGATTTGTGTCCGCCTTCGTTGTTGCCGATGGCCCACGGACTGCCGGCGTCGTCGGGCTCCGCGACAACGCTGTTGTTTTTGCCTTTGCGGAACGTGACGCCGATTGGATGGATCGGCGGCAGGTAGAGCACGTCGAATCCCATCTTCGCGATGCGCGGCAGCTCGGCCTCGACATCCGCGAACGTCCCGTAGCTGCGCGGGAAGAGCTCGTACCACGTGCTGAACGCGGCCTTCGGGCGATCGACGCGGATCGCAAGCTCGCAATAGCGCGTGACGAATTTGCGCTCCGCGTTGCGATGCATGAGCGCCGCGAGCGCGTCGCTGCGGAGGTCTTCGAGATCGTCGGTGTCGAGATACGCCTCGAGCTTTTTGCGATCGCGCGCGTTCGCGCGCTGCGCTGCGTCGCGAATCATCGCGGCGCCGATCGTGAGCTGCACCGGCAGATCGTCCGCCGTGCGCTTCGCGAGATCGCGGCGCCACGTGAGGTAGTGATCGATCCACGCTTCGATCGTGAAGTGATGAAAGCCGATGGTCTCGACGGTGATCTCGCCGCGCCAGCGATCGTTGACGAGCGGGCGCATGCGCACTTCCGACCACTTCGTCTCCGATTCGTGCCGGTGCAGCACGACCGCGGAGATGAGGTCGTGGCCGTCGGCGAAAATATCGGCCTCGACCGCAACTGCATCGCCGGCCACACGCTTCGCCGGGAATCGCCCGCCATCGACCTGAGGCGACGCATCTTCGATGATGACGCGCTTCCGGCCGTCGAATTCGGTTACTGCCACTGCGGATCCGCGGTGCGAGGTTTGTGCCCTCTGGAGTGCGGCGGCCGATTTGGAGTGCGTGCGGCCATGCCGCCGCTTTGGGTCACGAGTTCGTGCGGCGAGGTTACGGGTAGCGGGTTACGGCTACGGGTTTGCAGCGCAACCGCGTGACTTTGCAACCTCGCAGCCCGAACGCGCTACCCAAAGCGGCGGCATAGCCGCACGCACTCCAAATCTGCGGCGACCGGGATGAATGTGACGGCGGGAGCGGCGCGATTGGAGCGCCGCCGTCTCGGCGGTGGATTTTGGTTTGCCGCGCAACCGCGTGACTTCGCAACCTCGCAGCCCGAACACGCTACCCAAGGCGGCGGCGTGGCCGCACGCGGGATAACGTACCGTGTCTTGAAGAGACATTCAGCGCGAGTGGGTGTCAGAAAGCGGCGACTGCGGTCGCCGCAGTCCAGAGAGAGCGCGGTCTCTCGTGAAGGGATCGTGCAAGCGATCCAGCAGCTCGCGCGCGTGGAGATCACCGCGGGTTGCGGCGAGCGCGAGGACGTCGGGATCGCCGGGCGCTTCGCGCATGGCTTGCTGCACATCCCCACCGCAGCGCGCACGGTAATACGCGATCGACGAGACCGCGCGCGTTTCGCGATGAGGGTGGTAGTCGCCGAGCGTTGCCAGGATCGCATCCGCTTCGCGGCACGCGCCCGCTTTCACCAGAGCGATCGCGAGATCGAAGCGTTCCTCGGGCTGCGTCGTGCGCGGCGCGTACGCGAGTGCGACTTCGCGGAGGTTGTGCATGCTGACGGTCGGCGGCGCGCCGGTGTCGACGATGGAGGCGAGCGACGCGAGCTCCGCGGCGCGAACGCGATCGCGCGCGAGTCCGGCGGCGCGGCGCAATTCTTCGGCTTCGAATGTCGCGCGCCAGTTGTAGCGATCTTCGCGTTGCACGGATCCTTCGATGCTGAGCACGAGCGTAGCGGCGAGCACGCCGCCGAGCGCGATGCCCGCGCGGCGGTCTTTCGCTCGCGCTCGCGCCGCGATTTCCGCCGCGCCCGCACCTGCCATCACTGCCATCGGCGGGAGCAGCGCGTTGCGCTGGCGTGCGGTGACGTTGAACATCACGAGTGCGACGAACGTCGAGAGTGCGAGGAGCACGAGCAGAAGAACTTTCTTGCGCGAGCAACATGCGAGCGCGATGACGAGCCCGAAGGGAATCGACGGGAAGTGCGCCAATTCGTCGGCTTTGCGTTTTGTCGTGCGCAGATCGTACGCGTCGTAGTTGTGAATCGAGAGCCACGCCTTCCACACCCACAATCGCAACGCCGCGCCGGGCGCGCTGCGAATCCACTCGAGCGATTTCGACGTCCAGTACTGATTCGACAAACGCGCGCTCACCGGTTTGCCCGTCGCGCGCGCGGCGATGATGCGATACGCGACGTGCAGGTAATCGGGCTCGGGCGATTGCGCATTCATCTCCGCGACGATCTTCGGCATCACGCCAGCACAGCCGGTCGAGAGCGGGTTGTTGCCCTCGTAGAACACGGTGCCGGGCTGCATGAGGATCGCGTTGCCGATCAGCGAGAGGTTCACGATCACGATGATCGCGACCGGCACGAGTCCCGCGGCGGTGAGCTTGATCGCGTCGCGTTTCGAGCGGAAGAACAGCCACACCGCGATGAGCACGAGCGCGAGCAGAAACACGGGACGCGCGATCGCAGCGAGTCCGAGGAACAGTCCGCCGAGCCAGACGCGTTTCTCCGAAACGAGAAACACGATCGCGGCGGAGACGAGCACGAAGATCACGGTCTCCGGTTCGAGATCGCTCGCGACGACGAGCGCCGCACGATTGCCGAGAATCAGAAACGCCGTCGCGAACGCGGCGATCCATCCGCCGATGCGTTTCGCCGCGATCGCGCACAGCAGCACGCCGATGCTCAACACGATGACCTGTGTCGTGCGGATCGCGTGGAGGTCCATGTGCAGTTTGCGAAAGAGCACCGTCAGCCAGAGATACAACGGACTGAGATCGCCGAGGCGCTCGTGCGGGATGTGGCCGGCGAGGATCTGATCGGCGAACAGCGGATATTTCGCGAAGTAGCCTTGATCGCGCAGGCTGTCGATGAGCACGACGCGTCCCCACGTGAGCAGCGCGAGCACTGCGAGTGTGGCGGCGGCGTGGTGCCGCTTCATCCGAGATACTTTCGTGCGAGCGGGCGGACGAGAAAGGCGAGCGCGCTGCCCGACGGTCCGCGTCCGAACGCCATGAAGCGCACGAGCTGCTCGATCGTGAGATAGCCGGCGACGACGAGCGATACGAACGGGCCGAAGCCGGGATGCATCGACAGCGATCGAATCGACGTGATCACGCCGCAGACGGCACCGGTGAAGATGATTCCCGCGATGACTCTCGCGTTCGCGCGGTAGTCGTAGCCGTAGCGCTGCGCGAGGCGCCGCTGTTCTTCGGCGGAGAGCAGTGTGAAGAACGGCGCTTTCGTTTCGAGATCTTCGATGATCGCGACGTCGGGCGGCGGCTCGGTCCAGATCAGGGCCTTGCCTTTTTCTTTATCGAACGGCGACGGGGTCGCCGCGCGATTCCGCGCGAAGAGGTAGTAGTAGAGGATGTATCCGAGGATGCCGAAGAACGAGCCGACGGGACGGTTCTGCGTCCAGGCGATCATCACGCGGATCACGGTCTCAGCGAACAGTCCGATGACGAGGAAGTGCACCCACAACGGAATCCCCGACGGGGTCCCGTTGATGATCGAGCCGACGACCTGCTGTCCGAGCGCGATGAACGCGAGAAACGCGGGGATCGTGGAGAGCAGCGTCATGCGCACTTCGTTGATGCCGAGCTCGTACGAGAGCCGCGTCTGCACGACGGCCGGTGTTTGTCCGAGAATCACGGAGAAGAGATTCGCGCGAAATCGATTTTTCTGATGGCGAATCGCGGCGCGATGTTCGGCGTGGCGGTGCTCTTCGGCAGCCTCGTCGTAGCGATCGGCGGTGCGGATTGCATGCTCATCGCGCCAGAGCATGAGGCAGTAGCGCACGCCGCCGGTGTCGCCGATCGGCGCGATCTCGACGACTTCGTAATACTCCTCTTCCCACAGCACCGCCGTCCCCGGAAACTCAGCGGAGGTGAGCGTGCGCTCGATCCGCGCCTTCCATCCCTTCGGAAGGCGAGTGCTCAGCAGAAATCGATCGCCGTCGATCACCAGGCGATCGGTTCCGTACGTGCGGAGCGTCATGACTCCGAATTCTGCTCCAAACACTCGCGCACGCGCCTCGTCAGATCGTCGAGATCGAACGGCTTCGGCAGCAGCGCGAACGGCACGACGAGCAAGCGATCGCGGATGACGTCGGGCGATGCGGCGCTCGTCACGATGATCTTCTTCACGACGTCCGGATCGTTCTGGGCGAGCGTATTGATGAACGTGAAGCCGTCGAGCAGCGGCATCATGAGATCGAGCACGATGACGTCGAACTCGGCGATGCCGAGCTTGAGCACGGCCTCGATGCCGTCCGACGCGACGTCGACGCGATACCCCTCGCGCTCGAGCACCTTCGAGACGAGGCGCCGGATCGCAACGTCGTCTTCGACGACGAGAACGCCTTTCACGCCGTCTTCGTCTTCACGACCGGCAGCAGATCATTGAGGATCCACAGCGGCCCCACGAGCAGGTGCACGAAGTTGCGGAAGAACGCGGGCTGGCGTTTTTCGTAGACGCTGTGCCCGATGAATTGAAAGATCCAGCCGAGCACGAAGCCGCCCACGTTGATCCAGAACGGCGTGGCCGCGCCGAGGAAGTACATACCGATCGAGATGAAGAGCATGGCCAGCGCGAGGCGCCACTCGATGGAGAGGTAGTAGATCGTCGACGCCGCGATCAACACCATCGCGACATCGATCGTCCAGCGATCGACGCGCACGAGGTCCGCGCGCGTGAGCATGCCGATGAGCGTGAGCTGGATCAGCGGGATGCCGAAGCGGTGGAACCACTTGTTCCCTTTCGTCCGGTGATAGCTGGCGTAGTCGGCGAAGAGGGATTCGATGCGCGTCATGGTTTTCGTAGTTTATGCCGAGCTTGTCGAGGCATCACCAGTTATCCCGCGCGACTGCTGCCCACAGGCGCGGGTCCTGCCGGTATCACCGGAGATCCCTCGACAAGCTCGGGATAAACTCAAAGGCTCACCGCCCGCATCGCGATCCCGCCCTTCGGCCTCAGCGTGATCAACGGCAGCGGCTTCACCGGCTCGCGATTCACGAGCTCGAACCGCCAGCGTTGCGCGAGTACGGCGAGGATCAGCACGCCTTCCATCCACGCGAAGCTCTCGCCGATGCAGATGCGCGCGCCGGCGCCGAAGGGAAAATACGCGAGCTTCGGGCGCGACGCTTTCGCGTCCGCGGTGAAGCGCATCGGATCGAAGTGCTCGGGATCGGGCCAGAAGCGCGCGTCGCGATGCGTGGTCCATTGCGACACGAGGACGAGCGCGCCGCGCGGGACGCGCCACTCGCCGATGTCGACGTCTTCGAGCGCGAGACGTCCGACCGCCCATGCTGGCGGAAAGAGCCGCATCGATTCGGCGAGGACCATTTCGGTGTACGGCAGGCGCGGGTAATCTGCCGGCGCCGGCGCGCGATCGCCGAGGATTTCATCGAGCTCGCGATGCAGCTCGCGCTCGACTTCGGGATGTTGCGCGAGCAGGTACAACGTCCACGACAGCGCGTTCGCGGTCGTTTCGTGTCCGGCGAGAAAGAGCGTGAGCACTTCGTCGCGCAGCTGCTGATCGGTCATGCCGCCGCCGTCGCCTTCTTCATCCTGCGCGAGGAGCAGCATCGACAAGAGATCGCCGCGATCTTCAGCGCTCGCGCGGCGCTCTTCGATGATGCGATAGATCACGGCGTCGAGGCGGCCGATGGATTTCACGTGGCGGCGGATGCTGACGAACGGAATCGCGCGCAGCAGAATCGCGAGCGGATTGAAGAGCAGCGGGAAGAGCTCCATCAATTCCGTGAGCGCGCGGCCGATGTCTTCCGCTTCTTTGTTGACGTCGGCGTCGAACAGCGTCTTCGCGACGACGGAGAGCGTGAGCCGCATCATCTCGTGATGTGCATCGAATTCCTCGCCGTCGCGCCACCGCTCGCGCGTGCGCAGCGCGTGCTCGACCATCACCTCGCCGTAGCGGTTGATGCGATCGCGATGAAACGCCGGCTGCGCGAGGCGGCGCTGGCGTTTGTGGAACTCGCCCTCGCTCGTGAGCAGGCCTTCGCCGAGGGCGATCTTCGCCTGCTGCAGCGCGCGCCCTTTCTGGAACGACTTGTTGTGCGTGACGAGCACGTCGCGGATGAGATCGGGATGATTGAAGAAGTAGACACGCTGCGGGCCGAAGCGGAAGCTGGACGCATCGCCGTACTCGGCGGCGACGCGCGACAGGAACGCGACGGAGTCGCGCTGCATGGCGCGCATGTTCGCGAACGGGTTCCAAGGTTTCGGACCGGGAGGCGGTTTCATGTTTGTGTCATCCTGCCGCGTCGTTCCGTGTTCCGTGTTCCGTGTTCCGTGTTCCGCGTTCATTCCCCCGCGAACGAGG
>DATKFO010000338.1:0-3056 GCA_035544355.1 Thermoanaerobaculia bacterium | reverse complement strand
AGAAGCGATCATCGCGCGCGGCGTCGAGCTCGCGCTTGCCGAAGGCATCGACATCTCCGGCCCGCATCCGGCCGACACGGTGTTCCGCTCTGCGTCGCTCGGCAGTTACGATGTCGTCATGGCGATGTATCACGACCAGGGCTTGATCGCCGTCAAGACGCTCGACTTCGAGCAATCGGTCAACGTGACGATCGGACTGCCGTACCTCCGTGTCTCCGTCGATCACGGCACCGCATTCGACATCGCCGGCAAAGGAATCGCCGATCCCGCACCGATGCGCTACGCGCTCGAGTGGGCGGCGCGACACGCATGAACAAATGGGCGATCCGCATCTTCGGCCTGCTGATGCTCCTCGCATTCGCGCTGCTGTTTCTGCAGATGCAGAAAACGCTCGTGAAGATGCAGCAGGAGCGCGGAGTCACGACGACCCAGAGTAAGTAGCAGTTGCAGAGTTGCAGAGAGCAACCGGCTCTGCCACTCTGCAACTGTGCAACTCGACAACTCTGCAACTCGTCGTCGCATCCTCGTCACGAACGACGACGGCATCTACAGCGAAGGTATCCGCAAGCTCGCGAACGCACTGCAGCCCCTCGGCGAAGTGATCATCGTCGCGCCCGATCGCGAGCAAAGCGCCGCCTCGCACGCGCTCACGCTCAATCGCCCGTTGCGCATTCTGCAGATCGAATCGAACGAGTGGATCGTCGACGGCACACCGAGCGATTGTGTGAATCTCGCGATCCTGAAGATTCTCAAATCGCACCGCCCCGACCTCATCGTCTCCGGCATCAACTTCGGCCCGAACCTCGGCGACGACGTCACGTACTCCGGCACGATCTCCGCGGCCTTCGAAGGCGCGCTGCTCAACATCCCGTCGATCGCGTTCTCCGCGCTCGTCGGCAAGCACTTCTCGTTCGATCGCTGCGCGGAATTCGCGGCTGCACTCACCGAGCACGCGCTCGAACAGCATCGCGATCCGCAGATCATCCTCAACGTGAACTTTCCCGTCGGCGACTTCAACGGCGTGAAGATCACCAAGCTCGGGAAGCGGATCTACTCCGAAGGTGTGATCGAGCGGCTCGACCCCCGCGGACGAAAGTACTACTGGATCGGCGGCGAGCCGCCGGTGTGGCACGAAGGCGAGGACACCGACTTCGAAGCCGTACGCAGCGGCTACATCTCCATCACGCCACTGCATCTCGATCTCACGCATCACGAATCGATCCCGAAGCTCCGCCCGCTCGAGGAGATGCTTGCCAACTTCGCAACGAAACGATGAAGCGGCGCTGATGGTCGAGCGGCACGTTCGCGCGCGCGGAGTGAAGGACGAGCGCGTGTTGCAGGCGATGCGGGAAGTGCCGCGCCACAAATTCGTCGCGCGCGAAGTCGTGACGCAGGCATACGGTCCCGGCGCGCTCCCGATCGGCAAAGGCCAAACGATCTCGCAGCCCTACATCGTCGCGCGCATGATCGAACTGCTCGAGCTCAGGGGAAACGAAAAAGTCCTCGAGATCGGCACCGGCACCGGATACCAGGCCGTCGTGCTCTCGAAACTCTGCGCGAAAGTCTTCTCGATCGAGCGCATCAACGAGCTCGCCCTGAAAGCGACGGAGCTCATCCGCGAGCTGAAGATCAACAACGCATCGGTGAAAGTGTTCGACGGCACGTACGGCTGGTCCGATCAAGCACCATTCGATCGCATCATCGTCGCCGCCGCAGCACCGCAAGTCCCCGAGCCGCTCGTGCAACAACTCGCACGCACCGGCCGCATGATCATCCCGGTCGGCCCCGAAGGAAAACAGCGCCTCGCCCGCGTCACGCGCGTCGGCACTGGGATCAAGATCGAAGACTGCGGAACGGCGGAGTTCGTGCCGCTGGTGGGGCGGTTTGGGTGGTGAGAGTTTCTACGCGGCTGTTCCAATCTCACTCAAAACCGCTTCCGCAACGCGTTTTGCAGCCGCCTCCGGCGATTTCTCGCGAACCAACTGGAACTGGCGCACCAGCGGAGGAAGATCTGCAGGATTAACTCCCTCGGAAAGCACAGGCACGATTCGTTTGTGATCCGCCAACGCGGCGCCTAATTCGAAGAACGTCGAACCGCGCTGAATGCTGTCCGGGGTGAGTACCGTGACAAGGATTCGGCTTTGACGAAGTGCCTTTTCGATCTCGTCCTTCCAACGTTCACCCAGCAGAAGCTCACGATCGAACCATACCGTCACACCGGAGTCCTTCAACGCGTCCCTGAACCGACGTATCCAAGACTGATTCTCGGAGGAGTACGAGAGAAAGACCTCGTAATCTCGCTTACTGCCACGAGCTGCTTTTGCGGATTTGGTTCGAGGATCACTCATGGGTCTTCCCTTTGTTTGCTCTCGTCTTCAATTCTCTCAGGTATTGATCGATATCGTTCAACCGAATGATGTCTCGTTTCTTCAACAACACAGGTGCTTTGGGATGAGCTTGAAATTCCTTCGCGGATAGTCCGTGAAGTACGACGACAATCGGAATACGCCGCAGCCACGCTGCACCGATCTCCATCGAAACGTACGGCCCATCGAGAGCCCACGGTGTGAAAAGAACAAGGAGCTCATTCGCCTTGTCGAGGAAATCGCGCATGTCCTCTTCGAATTCGGCTCCCACTTCAACATCTGCGTCATCGAGGAACGGCGTAGCTCCACATGCCGTGATTTCATGCGCAATCTTGCGAGCAACCCACGTGTCCTCGCCTGAGTGACTAACAAAGACGAGCCATTTTTTCTTCGACGCCGCCATCCCCAGCAATCATCGTATCCGAAAGCCGATTCTGGCACGGGAACGGATACATCCCAGTAACGAATGAAAGTCCGCACGCTCCTCACGTTCACGGCGATCCTCTCGTCGATCCTCGGCGCGATCGTCGCGTATTTCGTGCTCACGGTGCCGAATGATCTCGAGGCCGGTGCGATGCTGAAGCAGGCGCACGCGCTGTTGCGTGCCGGCAAGTCCGACGAGGCGCGCGACACGCTTGCGATCATCGTGCAGCAGCATCCGCGCACGGACGGCGCCGCGGCGGCGACGGT
>DATKFO010000337.1:0-13319 GCA_035544355.1 Thermoanaerobaculia bacterium | reverse complement strand
GCGGATCACCTGGATCAATCACGCGACGATGCTCGTGCAGATGGACGGCGTGAACGTTCTCACCGATCCGATCTGGTCGGATCGCTGCTCGCCGGTTTCGTTCGCGGGGCCGAAGCGGCATCGCGCGCCGGGGATTCGTTTCGACGATCTTCCGCCGCTCGATGCGGTGCTCGTCAGCCACAACCACTACGATCATCTCGACGTCGCGACGTTGCGCCGGCTCGGCAACGTGCCGAAGATCACGCCGCTCGGGAACTCCGCGTTGATGGCGCGGAACGGCGTCGCCGGTGCGCGCGATCTCGATTGGTGGCAATCGACGAAGGTCTCCGATCGCGTGACGGTTACGCTCGTGCCGTCGCAGCATTTCTGCGCGCGCGCGATCTCCGACAAGGACGCGACGCTGTGGGGCGGCTTCGTGATCAGCGGTCCGTCGGGCAATGTCTACTTCGCCGGCGATACGGGATGGGGACGGCACTTCGAACGGATCGCGCAGCACTTCGGATCGATCCGCGTCGCGCTGCTGCCGATCGGCGCGTATCTGCCGCGATGGTTCATGAAGCCCGCGCACATCGCGCCTGAGGAAGCGGTGGACGCGCATCACGTACTTCGCGCGCGCACCAGCATCGCGATGCACTTCGGCACGTTTCGCCTCGGCGACGACGGCGAACAAGAACCGGCCGATGATTTGCGTCGCGCGATCGCGGCGAAGAACGCGAAGGACTTTCTAATCCTCGAGCACGGCCGCGCCTTCGACGCGCCGTGATTTGGTGATCGGTGATCAGTGATCTGTGATCGAGGGGGCAATTCGTAGATTGGCACCTCCTCGATCACCGACCACGGATCACTGATCACAAATCAGGGTCTACGCGCCGTAGCTGCCGATCGTGCAGCTTGCCGAGGAGGAGCGGCGCGAACAGGGCGCCGATGAAGGCGAGCGCCATGTCCTTCTGCGTGTCCCACACGTCGCCTTGCGTGCCGAGGAAGGAGTCGCCTTTCGAGCCGCTGAGTGCGGAGACCGTCCACTCGAGCAACTCGTAGGCGGCGCTGATCGCGAGACAGATCGACACGATGATGAAGTAGCGCCAGCCGTTGCCGCGCACGACGCGTTTGCGGATCAGAATCTCGCGCGCGATGATCGCGGGCACGAATCCTTGCGTGAAGTGGCCGATGCGGTCGTAGTGATTGCGCGCGAAGCCGAAGGCGTCGCGCATCCAGAATCCGAACGGCACTTCCGCGTACGTGTAGTGCCCGCCGATCATCAGGATGATTGCGTGAATGACGAGCAGCGCGAGCAGCAGCGGCGTGAGCGGGAATCGCTTCGCCGTCGCGATCACGATGACGATGCCGATCAGCGCGGGGAAGACTTCGAGGATCCAGGTGAAGTAATCGTGCGGCGCGATCGCCGACCACACCAGCACGATCACGAAGGTCGCGAACAGGAACCACCGCATTGCGGCAGCTTACTTTCGTTGGTGGCTGGTGACTAGTGACTGCGGCGGGTTACGCCGAAAATTCACTGTGCGGTGGAGGCGGACAAGCTGAGAGCATGTCCTACGTTCCGGCAACCAGCCACGCTCCGCGTCACTTTTTCTTCGAGGATTTTTTCGATGACGATTTTTTCGCCGGCACTTTCGCGCCCGCGCGCCGCGCCTCGGAGAGTCCGATCGCGATCGCTTGTTTGCGGCTCGTCACCTTTTTGCCCGAGCTGCCGCTCTTCAACGTCCCGCGTTAGACGCTTTCCTGCTCGCGCTACTTCCCCTCGTCGACCCAGCTCGATCGCGCCATCACTTCCGCGCCTTTGCGCTTCACCGTCACTTCGATCGCGTGCGTGCCGCGTTTCAGGCCATCGGGTCTGCGCACTTCGAGCTCGTAGTGGCCGGAGAGTGTGCGCTGCAGACGGTCGATGGCGATCTGCGGGAAGATGTGCGTCTTCGCGTAGAAGCCGCCGGTGTCGTCGGCGGCTTTCTTCAAGCCGACTTCGAGATCGTGATAATCCGCTTCGGTCGTATCGAGCGCGAAGATGCTCACGCGCGCGGTCTCGAGCACGCGCTGCGCGACGGTGTACTCCTTCGGCATGTGCACGCGATGGCCGAAGAGATAGCCGAGGCCCCAGCCGAGGAGGAGCATGGACTTTGGGCCGGGGATGGGGCGGAGTGCGTTGCCGATCAGCACGAGCGATTCCTCCGCGCTCTTTGCGTTCTTCATCTGATCGGCATCCATGCGCCGCGCGAGCGATGGATTGCGCACGATGCGCGGCCAGTTCGGATCGTCGATCTTCATCGCGCTCTGGATCGCGTTGCGGACCTCGTCAGGATTCGACGTGAAGTCGAGACGGAACTTGAGATGCGAGTCGAATGAGAACACCGCGACGCGATCTTCCGGCTCGAGCGTCTCCAGCATCTCGTCGATGAAGCCCATGAAATGCATCTGCCCGTGCACACGCTGCCACGCGCGTCCGAAATCGGTCTGCACGAACACGACGATCAATCGTCCTTCCGGCGCGATGACCTCGGGCGTCGATTCTGGCACCGCGACTTGCACGTCTTCTTTCTCGACACCGGCGATTGCGCGCGCCGCTGCACTTTCCGGAATCCATTCGACCGACTCGACCTTCGCGAGCTTGCCGTCGAACTTCACGACGAAATCTTCCGGCGCGAGATCGAGGATCGGATCGCCGTGGCTGTCGGTCACGCGCGCATCGATGAGCACGCGCTCGACCGTGATCGCTTCCTGCAGCTGCTGTACGCGTGACAGAGCGGGAAACAGCAGCAGCGCGAGCATGAGTCGTCGCATGCCGTGAGAATACGCTGCCATACAATCCGCCGCGCGAAAGGAAACTGTCACATGCGCCTGCGAATGCTGCTCGTTGCCGTGACCGCGCTCTGCGCGTTGTCCGCGTCTGCAAAATTTGAGGATTCGTTTGCCGACAAGACAATGCGTGTCGATTACTTCCACACGTCGACGGCGAAGGGCGACGAGATCATCGCGCTCGATCGCGTCGTCTCCGACGGCCCCTGGCCCGGCAGCCGCACGCATCTCGTCGACGCCACGAACCTCGGCAAGTACCTGTTCGAAGTGATCGATCGCGCGACGAATCAGACGATCTACTCGCGCGGCTTCGCGTCGATCTACAGCGAGTGGGTGACGACGCCCGAGGCGAAGCAGCGCAGTATGACGTTCCACGAGTCGCTGCGATTTCCGTGGCCGAAGAAGCCGGTGCAGGTCGTGCTCAAGCGGCGCGACGACGAGAACGCGTTCCAGCAGGTGTGGTCGACGCTCGTCGATCCGAATTCGCGCTTCGTCAATCCCGCCGATCGCGCGCCGAGCGGAAAAGTGTGGTCGCTGTTCGAGAACGGGCCGGCATCGGAGAAAGTCGATCTGCTCGTGATCGGCGAGGGCTACACCGAAGCGGAGCTGCCGAAGTTTCACAAAGACGCGGAGCGCCTCGTCGGCAAGTTGTTCGCGACCGAGCCGTTCAAGAGCCGCAAGAAAGATTTCAACGTGCGCGGCCTCGATCTCGTCGCGTCGAAGAGCGGCGTGAATCGTCCGCGCACGCACGACGATCGCCGCACCGCGACGTACGTCGAGTACAACATCTTCGATTCCGAGCGCTACGTGCTCACGCGCGACAACAAGGCGTGGCGCGATGCGGCGTCCGCGGCACCGTACGACTTCATCGAGATTCTCGTGAACGAGAAGCAGTACGGCGGCGGCGGAATCTTCAACGATCAGGCGACGGCGTCGGTCGACTCAGGCTTTTCCGAATACGTCTTCGTCCACGAGTTCGGCCATCACTTCGCCGGCCTCGGCGACGAGTACTACACCTCGGACGTCTCATACGAAACCGGCGGCACCGAACATCCCGAGCCGTGGGATCCGAACATCACCGCGAATCCCGAGCACCCGAAGTGGGCGGATCTCATCGAGAAAGATACGCCGCTGCCGACGCCGTGGGAGAAAGAAAAATTCGAGAAGCATCAGCGCGAGTACCAGGCCGAGCGCCGCAAGCTGCGCGAGGCGAACGTGCCCGAGTCGGAGATGGACAAGTTGTTCCGCACCGAACAGGAATGGGAGACGAAGTTTCTCGGCGCCGAGAAGTACGCGGGGAAGGTCGGCGCTTTCGAAGGCGCGGCGTACGAAGCGAAGGGACTCTATCGGCCGCAGGCGGACTGCATCATGTTCACGCGCGACGAGGTCGGATTCTGCCGAGTGTGCAGCCGCGCGATCGAGCGAATCATCGATTTGTATTCGCGGCCATAGGTACAATTCGCGGTAGCAGTGTCCCTCCTCACATTCGTGGTCGGAAGCGCGGCCGACGTGTTCGGCGGCGACTTGGCTCGCGCTGTCGATGCCGAGCTGCGGACTCGTTTCGCGCTCGCCGCGTCGGAGGGTGCGGAAGCGTATCGATCGGAGCCGGTCGACGCGATCGGCTGGCTGCATCTGCAACAGCGCGCCGGCGATCTTCTCGGGCGCGACACGATTCCCAACATCGCCAGCATTGAGGCGTATCAGGCGGTCTACATTTCAGCCGCGCTCGATCACATCGATCACGTTCCGATTCCGCAGGCCGCCGATCCGCTGCAAGTCGGCAGCGTGCCGAAGCTGCTCGACGAACTGCGCCGCTTCGCCGCGAGCGCAGCGTTGCCGACCGATGACGTCGAGTTGATGCAGCTCGCCGCGCACTACCTCGAAAGCGACGAGTTGTTCGATCAGGATCTCGACGTGCAGATGTACGTGCAGCTCATGTTGTCCGCGAAACAGGCGGCCGCGCGCGGCGACGCGCTCTGGGTGGTGACGTAACGCGAGCCCTGCATGCGATAATCGCTTGCCGGTGCTCATGAAACGATTCGCGCTCCTGGGATTTTTCGTTGTCCTCGCCGTCGCCTCCATCGTCCTCGCGCAGTCGCCCGCGCAGGCGACGCTCCGGCTTCCGTCCGGCGACCGTTCCGTTTCGTACGTCCAGCAATCCGGCCAGACCTTCTTTGCCGCGAACGACGTGATCCCCGCCCTCGGCGGCACGATCACGCCCGACAGCACCGGATACAAAGTCACGATCAACAACGCGACCGCGGCGTTCGGACCCGACAGCCGCTTCGGTGTGGTGCGCGACGAGCTGATCGAGATGCCGGTGCCGCCGCTGTCGATCGACGGCAAGCCGTACGTGCCGTGGCAGTTCTTTCAGGGATTGCTCGCGAAGGCCGCGAATCTCGACGTGCAGTTCGATGCGGCGACGCACGTGCTGCTCGTGCGTCCGCAGCAACAGAACATCGTCGGCGTGCAGGTCTCGATCGCGAACGTGCAGGGCATTTCGAAGATCGTCTTCACGCTCACCGGCCCCGCGGAGTACAGCATCATCAAAGATCCGGGCGGCTACGTCGTGCGGTTCAAGACGCCGCTGCGCGCGCCGTTTCCCGAGCAGACGTACGACGATCCATACGTCGCGCGCGTGCAATTCACCGGCAGCGACGTGCGCATTCAGCTCACCGGAACCGACATCGCCGGCGACGCGTATCAGCTCGACACTCCGCCGCGCATCGTCATCGATCTGCACAAAGTCGCGGCGCCTGCGCCGGGCGAGCAGCGTCCGATCATCGGAATCAAACCAACGGACCAGCCGGGCATTCGCACGATCGTGCTCGATCCCGGGCACGGCGGCAAAGACGTCGGTGCCATCGGACCGAACGGCTTGATGGAGAAGGACGCGACGATGTCGCTCTGCCGCAAGCTCGCCGCGTCGCTGTCAGCGAAGCTCGGCGCGCGCGTCGTGCTGACGCGCAATGAAGACGCGGTCGTGTCACTCGATCAGCGCACCGCGATCGCGAATCAGTACAAAGCGGATCTCTTTCTCTCGGTGCACATGAACGCTGCCGTCGCGCCGCGTCCGAAAGGATCGGAGACGTACTTCCTTTCGCTCGAAGCGTCCGACGAGCTCGCGAAGAAGGCCGCGGAAGTCGAGAACGCATCGCACGCGGCGAATCCGTCGTCCGACCTGAATCTGATTCTGTGGGACCTCGCGCAGCAGGATTACGTGCGCGAGTCGAGCCGCTTCGCGCAGGCGATTCAGGAAGAGATGAACAGCGCGACCGGCGTGCAGAACCGCGGCGTGAAACAGGCGCCGTTCAAAGTGCTCGTCGGCGCGACGATGCCGGCGGCGCTCGTCGAAGTCGCGTTCATCACGAATCCCGAGGAAGAGGCGAAGATTCAGAGCGACGAATTTCAATCGCAGATGGTGGATGCGCTGACGCGCGCGGTGCAGCGATACAAGACCGATTACGAAACGCGCATCGGCATCGCGCAGCCGCCGGCCGCGCCTGCACCCGCGCAAGTCGCGCCGCCCGCGACCACGACGGCGGCGCCGGCACCGGCACCGGCGAGGTCAGGGACGTAGTGCGTCGCGCAGTCGTCGTGATCCTCGCGCTCGCTCTCGTCACCTGCCGCGAGAAGAAGCCGCTCACCGCCGATCTCAATCGCGAGAACAAAGTCGCCGTGCGCCCGGTGCGGCTCTTCTACGAAACGCCCGACATGCTGCTCGCGCCGGAGATCCGCAACGTCGCCCTCCCCGAGAGTCCGAACAGCGCGCTCCCGGTCGTCGTGCGCGAGCTGATCAAAGGTCCGGGCAAGAAAGAAACGCCGCGGCTTTTCCCGGCCGACACGATCGTGCGCGCCGCCTACCTCCTTCCCGACGGCACCGTGATCGTCGACCTCGGCGGCCCCACCATCACGACGGGTTGGGGGACGGGTAGCCATCAGGAGCTGATGGCCGTTTACTCGGTCGTCGAGACCGCGACGTCGAATTTTGCGGATGCCCGCCGTGTGCGCTTTTTGGTCAACGGCGGCCCTGCGGAGACGCTTGCGGGGCACATTTCGCTGGCGAGGTCGCTTCCGCCGATGCCGTCTTTGGTGGATCGCCGCGTCGCGCCGTAATCGGTTACATTCTTGCGAATGAAGCACTTCCGACCGCCTGGTCGGGATTTCCACGCAACCGAACGTCTGTTTTGTTCGTCGTTCCGGAAAGTTACATATGTGGCCGTATCTCTTGATGAATCAATGGCTTGTCACAGTGCTGTTACATTGAGAAACTTTTCACAAAGTCGTGCGATAATCTCTCCCATCATGACATCGAATTACTGGATGGGCAGGCCGCAGCCGCTTTCTGTTTCAACAGCCTGCCAAACGTTGTACTGCCTCTTGAGCTCTTCCTTGAACCTTTCCCTCAGACCAACACGCCTCTGAGCGTCTGTCGCCGCCCCCATCCAGTAAGAGATCGACTGACCCCGCCGCAAGGCGGGGTTTTCGTTTTGGAGTGCGCGCGGCCATGCCGCCGCTTTGGGTCTTTGCCGCGTCTCGAGAACGCGCGCCAATGGACGGCCTTGGTTTGGACTGCGGCGATCGCAATCGCCGCTTTTCGACAGCGGTATGACAAAGCGGCGACAAACTACGGGACGGCGGACTTATAGTCCGCCGATTTTTGCGCGAGGCGGCGGACTATAAGTCCGCAACGCGGTTACGCGGTTGCCCGAACACGCGACCCAAAGCGGCGGCATGGCCGCGCGCACTCCACATCACTTCGCGAGCTCGGCGACCGCCTGCTCCATCAGCAGGCGCGCGTCGGCGTTGACGCCGAGCCAGCGGATCGCGGCCATGGCGACGTCCGCGGCGGCGAGGAGGCGCTCGTTCGGGAGAGGGGAGTCGCCCGATGCGACGGATTCGCAGAGGACGGTCGCGAAGAGCGCGATCGCATCCTTCGGATTGTCCTGCTGCGAGACGCCCGCGGCGAGCGTGAGGAGTGCGGTGCTTTCGCGACGCTCGGCGTAACGCGCGAGCGCGTCGGTGATGAACGATGCGAGTGCTTCGTCGCGCGGTGCTTCGCCGCCGACGTGAATTTGCTGCGAGCGCGAGCGAATCGTCGGCAGGAGCAGATCGGGCGAGCGCGTGAGCAGGATGAAATGCGTATCGCGCGGGGGCTCCTCGAGCGTCTTGAGCATCGCGTTCGAGCCGCTGACGCTGAGCGCATCCGCGGGATCGATGATGAAGACTTTGTTGCGTCCCTCGTACGGGCGCATCGTCGCGCCTTCGACGATCTCGCGAATCTGCTCGATCGAGATGAGCTTGCGATCGCCGGCGATCTCCGCGAAATGCACGTCGGGATGCAGGCGGCGCGCGATGCGCGTGCAGACGACGCAATCGTCGCCGATCGAGCCCTCGGGACAATTCAACGTTTGCGCAAGTCCCAACGCGAGCTCGGTCAGCGGTTCCGATGCCGCGCCGTACAGAATCACCGCGTGATGCAGCTCGCCGCGCCGCGCGGTCTCGAGCACACGCGCCGCCGCCGTCGTCATGCGAACACCTCCGGCGCGCGTTGCCGCAACGCGTCGAGCGTGCGCGCGAACACGTCATCCGCGGTGCCATCGGCATCGATCACGGCGAAGCGTTTCGGCTCCGCGACTGCCATCGCGAGATAGCCTTCACGCACGCGGCGATGAAAGCGGAGGTCTTCCGCTTCGAAGCGTCCTTCATCGAATTCGGCGTTTGCATTTCGCGAAACCGCGCGACGCAGCCCGACTTCTTCAGGCAGATCGAACAGCAACGTCACGCGCGGAATCTGCGCGTCGGTTGCCCAGTCGTTCAGCGTGCGTAAGCGATCGAGCTCGATGCGACGGCCGAAGCCCTGATACGCGAGCGTCGAATCGGCGTAGCGATCGCACAGCACGACTTCACCGCGCGTGAGCGCCGGCTCGATGACTTCGGTCGTGTGCTGCCGCCGCGACGCAGCGAAGAGCAGCACTTCGGCGATCGGATCGATCACCGACGCGCTGTCGAGCAGAATCGCGCGGATGCGATCGGCGAGCGGTGTGCCGCCCGGCTCCTTCGTCACGACGACGGTGCGGTCGTGCGCGCGAAGCCACTCGGCGACGCGCTGTTGCTGCGTCGTCTTGCCCGAGCCTTCGATGCCCTCGAATGTGATGAACGTGCCGGTCAACTTTGCAAGCCTTCTTTGAGTCCGCGCAGGTAATGCTCCCGCATCAGCGTCTCGAATATTTTCGGTCGCGCGAGGAGACGAAACTTTTCGCCGAGGCGGGCGGTGCGGCGCAGCTTGGCGAGCTTGCGCTCGTCGGCTAGCGTTCGCGTTTCGAGCTCGTGCACGCCGAGAAAGTGGCCGAGCTCGGGATGCTTGCGATAGAAGATCGCGCCCGATTTTCCGACCGTGTATTGCCGCCGCGCGAATGAATCGATGTTCATCGGATGGTAGTGACGTGTCACCGCGCTCGCGTTGTAATGGATTTTGAGTCCCTTTGCATCGAGCCGGTACGCGAGCTCGATGTCTTCCCACGCCGCGGACGGAAACGTCGAATCGAACGGATGCGCGGCGAGCAGCGCGCGATCGATCGAGATGTTCGAAGTGTAGAAAAAATTGAACGGCACGACGTCGCCGCTCTGAATCAGCTTGTAGCCGAACTGCAATCCGTAGTCGTTGATGTAGTCCATGAACGCGGTCACGCGCTCGCCGTGCGGCCAGCCGGTGTAGCCGAGACACGCAGCGAGCGGATCGTCGTTCGTCTCCCGATGCACCCGAGCGTGCTCGGCGAGAAATCGCGGCTCGGGAACGGTATCGTCGCCGATGAAGATGACGAACTTCCCCTTCGCGAGCGACACGCCGTGATTGCGCGCGCGTCCCGGTCCGCCGTTCGGCTGTGTGCGAAACACGATTCCGTCGCGCGACGCGAGCACGCGCTCGGTGTCGTCGCTCGAGCCGTCGTTGATGACGATGATCTCGAACTCGGGCGCACCGCTCTGATGCTCGAGCGCGTCGATCACGCGGAGCAGCATCGAGAGGCGGTTGTAGGTGGGGATGACGATCGAGAAGTACATGAATTAGTGGGCAGTAGGCAGTTTGCAGTGGGCAGTTGGCAGTGGCGAAGACCGGATCTTCTGCCAACTGCTCACTGCCAACTGCCTACTCATTATGCGGACGCGCCGCCATCAATACAAAGCACCTGTCCCGTAATTCCGCTCGCGTCGTCGGAGAGGAGAAACGCGATCGCGGCGGCGACTTCGTCGGGGCGGATGGCGCGGCGCATCGGGATCTGGCGGATCATTTCGCGTTTCACGTCGGCGTCGAGGCTCGCGATCATGTCGGTCTCGACGACGCCCGGCGCGACGCAGTTGACGCGGATGCCGCTGCGCGCGGTCTCGCGTGCGAGCGAGCGCGTCATCGCGATCATCGCGCCTTTCGCAGCGGAGTAATTCGTCTGGCCGACGACGCCATGGATCGCGGAGAGCGACGCGACGTTCACGATCGCGCCGCGGCGCTGCTGCATCATCACCGGCAGCGCGGCCTTCGTCATCGACCACGTGCCGCGCAGGTTCGTGTCGAGCACTTCGTCCCACTGCTCGCCGGTCATGTTGTACATGAGCGCGTCGCGGCGGATGCCGGCATTGTTCACGAGCGCGTCGAGCGAGCCGAAACGCGCGACGACGGCGTCGACGACTTCGCGCGCGCGCTTCTCATCGCGAACGTCCGCTTCGTACGCAGCGACGCCGCCCTTCGATTCCTCCTCGAACGCGAGCGCGGCGTCTTTCGACGAGCTGTACGTGAACGCGACCGACCAGCGGTCCATCAGCAGGCGCATCGCGGTCACGCGGCCGATGCCGCGGGAGCCGCCGGTGATCAAAACGGTTGGCATGATGAAATGACCGTCAAGGTTGAATCTGGGAGTGCCGACCCCCCAGTGTCATCCTGAGCGGGTGGCGGGTGGGCGCGAAGGATCCCCTGCAAATGCACGAGACGCGCTCCGTCGGCAGGGGATCCTTCGCACCCTCCCGCCGCCCGCTCAGGATGACACTGAGGGTGACACATCGATTCAATCTTGAAGCCACCCTAATTCTCCTCTTCGTACTTATCCTTCAACGAAGCCACCACCGCGGGATCCGCGAGCGTGGTCACATCACCCAACGCCCGTCCTTCCGCGATGTCGCGCAGCAAACGGCGCATGATTTTTCCCGATCGTGTTTTCGGGAGATCGCCGGTGATGAGCACTTTCTCCGGCCGCGCGATCGCGCCGATTTTGTCGGCGACGTGTTGCTTGAGCTCCTGTTCGAATTTCGCGCGATCTTTCGCGGCGTACTCGCGCGACGATTCCTTCACGATCACGAACGCGGCGATTCCGGTCCCCTTGATGTCGTGATGAATGCCGACGACCGCAGCCTCGGCGACGGCCTGGTGATCGACGAGCGCCGATTCCACTTCCATCGTGCCGATGCGATGGCCGGCGACGTTCATCACGTCGTCGACGCGGCCGAGGAGCCAGAAATAGCCTTGCTCGTCCCGCTTGGCGCCGTCGCCGGTGAAATAGATGCCGGGCCACTTCGACCAGTACTGCTTTTCGTAGCGCTCGGGATCACCCCATATGCCGCGGAGCATCGACGGCCACGGACTCGTGATCGCGAGATAGCCGCCGCCGACTTCGACGGGCTCACCGCGCTGATCGAGAATCTGTGCGTCGATTCCGGGGAACGGCTTCGTCGCGGAGCCCGGCTTCGTCGGCACTACGCCGGGTAGCGGCGTGATCAGAATTGCGCCGGTCTCCGTCTGCCACCACGTGTCGACGATCGGGCAGCGCTCGGCGCCGATGTTGCGGTGGTACCACATCCACGCTTCGGGATTGATCGGCTCACCGACGCTGCCGAGGAGGCGGAGCGACGACATGTCGTGCGCCTTCGGCAGCTCCTCGCCCCACTTCATGAACGCGCGGATTGCAGTCGGCGCCGTGTAGAAAATCGTGACTTTGTGGCGCTCGATGATGTCCCAGAAGCGATCCTTCTTCGGCCAGTCGGGCGCGCCTTCGTAGAGCATGACCGTTGCGCCGCACGCGAGCGGTCCGTACACGACGTACGAGTGGCCCGTGACCCAGCCGATGTCCGCGGTGCACCAGTAAACGTCTTCTTCCTTCAGATCGAAGACCCACTTGCACGTCGCGAAGCATTCGGTGAGGTAGCCGCCGGTCGTGTGGATGATTCCTTTCGGCTTGCCGGTCGTGCCCGAGGTGTAGAGCGTGTAGAGCATGTGCTCGGAGTCGACCCACACCGGATCCGATTTCGCGTCTGCGCTGGCGACGACGTCGTGGTACCAGACATCGCGGCCGTCCTGCATCGACGTCTCATCGCTTTCGTTGCGGCGCACGACGACGACCTTCTCGATGGTCGGCGCATCTTCGAGCGCGGTATCGACGGTTTTCTTCAGCGGCACGATCGTGCCGCGGCGATATCCGGTCGTCGCGGTGATGAGACATTTCGCCTGCGAGTCATGAATGCGATCGCGCAGCGCTTCCGCGGAGAAGCCGCCAAACACGACGGAGTGAATCGCGCCGATGCGCGCGCATCCGAGCATCGCCACGACGGCTTCGGGCACGAGCGGCATGTAGATCGCGACGCGATCGCCGGTGTTGACGCCGAGCGCGAGCAGCGCATTCGCGAACTTCGAGACTTCGGCGTGCAGCTCGCGATACGTGATCCTGCGGATCTCGCCCGGCTCGCCTTCCCAGATCACCGCGGCCTTGTCGCCGCGCGTGGCGAGATTGCGATCGAGGCAGTTGTACGATGCGTTGAGCTTTCCGCCCACGAACCACTTCGCGTACGGCGGATTCCATTCGAGGACGCGATCCCATTTCGTATGCCAGTCGAGCTGCCCGGCCCAGCCGGCCCAGAACCCTTCGCGATCCGCTTTCGCTTTCGCCCAGATCGCGGGATCGTTGATGTTCGCGCTCGCGCGGAACGCCTCAGACGGCGGAAACTCGCGGGTTTCCTGCAGCAGGGCGTCGATCGTCTCGTCAGCCATGGGATCCTCCGAGCGGCAGATTCTACGTAACTTCGCGGTGCGCGCGGGCGTATCAGGAGTCGAGATGAGAAAAATCGCGCTTTGGCTGGTGGTTGCGGTGATCGCTGCGTGGGCGGCGTTTTACGCGTTCGCGGAGATGCGAGCCCGCGAGTATGCGGCACGAACGTGGCCCGCGGGACTCGGCCTCGTCTTCGATGTTCCGCGACGGTATCCGCCGACGGAGATCAACGCAGAGGCGAAGAAATTGACGACGCTCGCGAGCGCGCTCGACATCGATTTCGGCGCGCGGCGGAGCGGGAAGAAGCAGCCGGAGATCAGCGACTACGTGCAAGCCGAGCTCGCGCGCCGCAGCGCTGTGATCGAAGCGCCGCCGCCGATCGTCGCGACCTATCTCGCAGATCACGACGCTGCACTTGCGGTTGTGCGGCAGCATCTGCTCGCGTCGACGCTGCAGTGGCAAACGCGTCTCGACGAAGGGATGGAC
>DATKFO010000336.1:0-2064 GCA_035544355.1 Thermoanaerobaculia bacterium | reverse complement strand
GAAATGTTGATTCGCGCAACGACCGTCGTCTGCGTGCGCCGCGAGGGTCAGGTCGCAATCGCAGGCGATGGGCAGGTCACGGTCGGCAACACGGTGATGAAACACGGCGCCGCGAAAGTGCGGCGGCTGTATCACGACAAGATTCTCGCGGGCTTCGCCGGCAGCGCGGCGGATGCGTTCGCGCTGTTCTCGCGCTTCGAAGCGAAGCTCGAGGAGTATCGCGGCAACATGGAGCGCGCGGTCGTCGAGCTCGCGAAGGACTGGCGGCTCGACAAATACCTGCGGCAATTGCAGGCGTTCTTGATCGTCGCGAACGCCGATCGCGCGTATCTGCTCTCTGGTACCGGCGATCTCATCCAACCCGACGACGGCATTCTCGCGATCGGATCCGGCGGCGCGTACGCGCTCGCCGCGGCGCGCGCGCTGATGAAGCACACGGAGATGTCCGCATCGGAGATCGCCGCGGAATCGCTGCGCATCGCCGCCGCCATCTGCATCTACACGAACGACAACATCACGGTCGAGAGTCTCTGATGGTCATTCATCTCCCTGCACAAATCGAAGAGATCGCGTTGCTGAATCCGGAAGGGCTCACGCCGAAAGAGATCGTGCGCGAGCTCGACAAGTACATCGTCGGACAGCGCGCGGCGAAGCGCGCGGTGGCGATCGCGCTGCGCAATCGCTGGCGCCGGCAGCAGCTCGCGCCCGAGCTGCGCGACGAGATCGCGCCGAAGAACATCATCATGATCGGCCCGACCGGCGTCGGAAAGACCGAGATCGCGCGACGCCTCGCGAGGCTCACGCGCTCGCCGTTCATGAAGATCGAAGCATCGAAGTTCACGGAAGTCGGCTACGTCGGCCGCGATGTCGAATCGATCGTGCGCGATCTCACCGAGATCGGCGTGAAGCTCGTGAAAGACGAGAAGAACAAGCTCGTGCGCAGCGCAGCGGAGCGCAACGCCCGCGAGCGCATTCTCGACATTCTTCTCCCCGACTCGCGGCGCGGCAGCGGACGTCCTGCGTTCGTTGCGCCTCCGCCCGAGGAGCAGCCGGAGACCGAGACGCGAGAGAAGCTTGCACGCTGGCTCGACGAAGGAAAGCTCGACGAGCGCGAGATCGAAGTCGATGTGAAGGAGCAGGGATTCCCGCAGCTCGAGATCTTCACGCCGCAGGGCGTCGAAGAGATGGGCATCAACATGAAAGACATGCTGCCGGGCCTGTTCGGCGGCAAGTCGAAGCGGAAGAAGATGCGCATCGGCGAAGCTCGCGAGATCCTGATCCAGGAGGAAGCGGAAAAACTTCTCGATCAGCAAAACGTCGCGCGTGAAGCGATCGAGCGCGTGGAACAAAGCGGCATCGTGTTCCTCGACGAGATCGACAAAATCGCGGGACGGCAAACGTCAGGACACGGTCCCGACATCTCGCGCGAAGGCGTGCAACGCGACCTCCTGCCGATCGTGGAGGGCACGACCGTCAACACGAAGTACGGAATGGTGAAGACCGATCACATTCTCTTCGTCGCCGCCGGCGCGTTCCACGTCGCGAAGCCATCGGACCTCATCCCCGAGCTGCAGGGCCGCTTCCCGATCCGCGTCGAGCTCGAGTCGCTGACCGAGGATGACTTCACGCGCATCCTCCGCGAACCGAAAAACGCACTGACCACGCAGTACACCGCACTCCTCGGCACCGAGGGGGTCACGCTGACGTTCAGCGAAGACGCGATCCGCGAAATCGCGCGCTACGCCGCGCTCGTGAACGACAAGACGGAAAACATCGGCGCGCGCAGATTGCACACGATTCTCGAACGGCTGCTCGATGAGTTGTCGTTCGAGGCGTCGGAGATGGGTGGGCAGACGATCGCGGTGGATGCGGCTTACGTTCAGCGGGTTCTTGCGGACGTCGTGAAGGATGAGGACTTGTCGCGCTACGTGCTGTGACTTTACGGTAGTCAAGTACTTGACGAATGCTTGAAGCACCGCGACAATCCACGCCGTGAAGCGACGCGACTTCGAAGCTCATCTCCGGGAACACGGCTGCACTGTGTTGCGCGAAGGCGGCAATCAC
>DATKFO010000335.1:0-3411 GCA_035544355.1 Thermoanaerobaculia bacterium | reverse complement strand
AAACTTGATTCTGATCGCTGCGCTCGCGGCGTTCAGCTGTTCGACAAACCGTACGCCGGGCAACGGCGAGCCGGGGATGGGAGGGCCCGCCTACGCGCCGACGACTCCGTCGAATGCTCCGGGCATGGGAAGCTCCTCGGGAACGACCGGCGTGCCGCCGAGCATGACCTCGTCGTCGTTGCAAATCACGACGAGCGATCGAGCGCTCGCGATCCTGGCGGAGCATCAACGAGCTCCGAAGTACCTTGGACCGGTTGCTCCCGGCAACGGCTCAGTGATCGTGAGTCAACCGACGGGGCAGTTCGTCAATCCGTCGCAGTACACGAATCCGCAATCGACGGTGAATGCGACGATCAGCTCCAATCCGAACTCGGTCGTTTCGAGCGGTGCGGGTGAAGGCGTGACGACGGCTGCCGGCTCGGGCGCGATTCTCAGCAACGCGATCGTGAGTCCCACGGCCGCGACGACGACCGGAACCACGACGACGTCTGCAAGTGGCGCGGCGGTGATCACTCCCAGCGCGACGTCCGCAACTCCGACGACCGCTGCGTCGCCGCTCGTTGCGGGATCGTTCGCTGCGGCCAGCACGACGCCGGCGAACACGAGCAGCGCGAACGCATCTCCGACCGTCGCATCGAGCACGTTGCCGAGCATGATCTCGTCGTCATCGGGCAGTAGTGGTTCGGTGCGCATCGTGCGCAACTCGACCGGCACGATCACGGTGACGAACGTTCGACCGTAGTTTAGGAGTGCGGCGGCGACCGAGCCGCCGCTTTTCGATCACGGATCACAAAGCGGTGGCTTTGCCACCGCACTCCTGGACTTTCAGTCTCTGCGTCCGAACAACCGCAGCAGGAAAAGGAACAGGTTGATGAAGTCGAGATAGAGCGACAGCGCGCCGATCACGGCGAGATTGTGCGAAACGCCTCCACCGGCGCGCGCCATCAGTTTCAGTTTCTGCGTGTCCCATGCGGTGAGTCCGAGGAACACGAAGACCCCGATGAGTGAGATCGCGAATGCCAGACCGCCGGAGTGCAGGAACATGTTGATGATGCTGCAAAGCACGATGCCGATCAGGCCCATGAAAAAGAACGAGCCCCACGATGTGAGGTCGCGCTTCGTGACCATGCCATAGACGCTCATCGCCGCGAACATCCCGCCGGCGGTGACGAACGCCTGTGCGATCGAGCCCGACGTGTACGCGAAGAAAATGACGCTCAGCGTCAATCCGTTGAGAAACGAGTACAGAAGAAACGAGACCGCCGCCGACGCGAAGGACATCCTCGTGATGCGTGCGGAGAGATAGATCACGAGTCCGAACTCCGCGATCACGAGGATCCACCAGATCATGCGGTTTGCGAGCACGGTCCGCTGCAGCGCCGGAGAAAGAACGACCGCGAGCGCGGCGAAGGCGGTGAGCATGAGGCCTGCGAACATCCAGCCGTAGACCGAGCGAATGAACGAGCGCTCGCGCATCTCGACATCGGCGGTGCTGCTCGAGATCCATGCCGGCTCGCCGGATCGATAAGGGAATTGGGTCATCAGGAACTACCTCCAGTTCGTGCACCATAACAGTTGGACTCGCGGACAGAAATCCACTGTTGAGCCTGGGTCAGAAATGTTCGTTGACTTGGGTCAGCCAAGACGCCTACCATCCCGCGATCCGAGTTAGTAGCCAGCCGCAATAACTCTCCATCCACATCGAAAGGGGCTCCATGCGAAGACACGCTGTTGCTGTAGTCGTCGTCCTGCTTTCCGTCGTTTCGTTGTTTGCCCGTGATCTGCCCAACATCGACAAATTCGGCGAAAAGTCGGGAGTCCCCGGCAATTCAGCAGCCCTGCTGCAAAAAGCCAAAACGTTCGCCCGAGCCGGATTGCCGCTTCATGACGAGAACCGGCTCGGCGTGCCCACGTTTCTTTGGGTGTCGCCGTCAGTTGGCCAGGTTCCGCCGGCGTTTCGTCCCGGGACGAACGACGTCGCCACTCATGCAGAAGATGCCGCACGTTCGTACCTCGGCATGCTCGCATCGCTCTACAACCTGAGCCCGTCCGACGTTTCCACGGCGAAGCTTCGCTATATTCACGACGTCGGTCGCGGACCGGTCATCGTCAAGCTCGAGCAGAGCATCGACGGCGTCGAGATCTTCCGGGAAGAGATCAACGTCGTGATGAACCGGAAGCTGGATCTCGTCGCGGTCACGGGATACATCAGCAGCGCCGCGACTCCGCCGGCGCAGTCGGGCCTCGATTTCCGGCTCGATGAACCGAATGCAGCGATCACCGCGGTCCGCGATCTCACGCTCGCGAATGTGAGCGGCTCGCAATTCGTGAGCGCCGGATCGCGCGACGGCTACGACTTCTTCACGCTTCCCGAAGCAGCGGGAGCGGCACTCGCCGAGCCCGTTCGCATGAAGAAGGTCTTCTTTCACGTCCCTGAAGGACTCATCCCTGCCTACTACGTTGAAGTGATCGCCAACACGCCGACCTCGGACCCGACGCTCCTGTCGCTGACCGGGCCGGCGATGTCCGTCGACGGCTACGCGTACGTCGTGTCGGCGGTCGATGGCAGCATCCTCTTCCGAAAGAACCTCTCGGCGAATGAAAAGGGACCGGGCGGCGCACCTTCGCTCGGACCGGGCGGCTTCACGTACCGCGTGTGGGCCGACCCCGTCACCGGAGTCCCGGGCGACACGCCGGCCGGAAATGCCGTGCATCCGAAAGTCATCGCGGCACCGGATGGCTTTCAGGCGCCGATGGTCGCGCCGTCCGACGTCACCCTTCCGAACTATCCGTTCAGCATGAACGATCCGTGGCTCCCTGCGGGAGCGACCGAGACCGTCGGCAACAACGTCGACGCGTATCTCAATCTCTTTTCTCCGGATGGTTACGGCAATCCGATCACCGCGCCTGCCGATCCTCCGACCGGCGACTATCGCGCGAACCGGACCGCTGTCGATCAGTTCCTGCACACGCATGTGCCGGACACGAACAGCACGGCACTGGCGGAGAATCGTCAGGGCGCGATTCAGCAGCTCTTCTACAACAACAACTTCCTGCACGACTGGTTCTACGACTCCGGCTTCAACGAAGCGTCCGGAAACGCGCAGACCAACAACTTCGGCCGCGGCGGACTCGTAAACGACTCGCTCAAAGCCCAGGCCGACGACTTCCAGTCCTTCAGCAACGCGAACATGCTGACGCCTGCCGACGGCACGCGTCCGCGCATGCGCATGTACGTCTTTCCTTCGATCTCGAGCATGCTCGATGTCTCGGCGCCTCCCAGCGCCGTCGGAAAGTACCAGGTCGGAATCTCGATGTCGGGCCCGCAGGCGTTCGACCTGAACGGCAAGTCGATCATCAAAGCGACGTTCGTCGCCGGAACGTGCAACGTCACGAACGCAGCCTCTCTCG
>DATKFO010000334.1:0-3776 GCA_035544355.1 Thermoanaerobaculia bacterium | reverse complement strand
CCGCCCCACCCTCCCCACCCCTCTCCCCCGCGCGCGCAACCGCCACGTGCACAACCTCGTAGTCGCGGTAGCGAAGCGGATCGCGCGAGCGGAGCGCGGCGAGCGCGAGGCGGCCGGCGTCGTTCGACAGGATGCGGCCGTGGCGGCGGGAGGGGTCTTCGGTTCCGGCGAGGGCGAGGAAGAGGACTGCGCAGAGCGCGATCCATCCGAGGACGAGCGGCCAGGTGCGCCGGAACACGGCTGCTATCATAGCCGCCTGTGACTCGCAGCGAGATCGAGCAGAAACTCATCGCGATCGTGCGCAAGGAGAAGGACATCGCGGAGGACGGCCTCACCTCCGCGACGCTGCTCGCCGACGCGGGCATCGACTCTCTCGACTCGCTCACGATCCTCTTCGCCATCGAAGAGGAGTTCCGCATTTCGATCCCCGACGACCGCGCGCGCGCGCTGAAGACGTTCGGCGACATGGTCGACGTGGTGCAGGAGTTGCTGCCTGCCTAGCGTGCGTCGCGTCGCGATCACGGGAATCGGAATCCTTTCGTGTCTCGGTCGCGGCAAGTCCGCAACGCGCGACGCTCTCCGCGCCGGCCGCTCCGGCATCCGCGTGATGTCGTCGATCGACGTCGCCTCCCTCAATTGCAAGATCGCGGGCGAAGTGCCGGCGGACGCGCACGAAGGTGAGCATCGCGGGTTCGATCGTTTTTCGCGCTTTGCGCTCATCGCGGCCGAGGAGGCTGCGAGCGAGGCGCGGTTTGCGGAGATCGGCGTCGAGGCCGAGCGCATCGGCGCGATGATCGGCACGGGACTCGGCGGACAGGAAACGCTCGACAACGCGTATCGCCGTTTGTATGCGGAGAACGCGCGCATCCCGCCGACGGCGATCTCGTGGTCGATGTACAACGCGGCAACATCCGCGGTGTCGACGAAGTACGGTGCGAAGGGAATCGCATTCGCGGTCGTCTCCGCGTGCTCGTCGAGCGCGCATTCGATCGGACTCGCGTTTCAGGCGATCCGCTCCGGACAAGCCGATGCGATGTTCGCGGGCGGCGCCGATGCGCCGCTCACCGTCGGCATCGTGAAGGCCTGGGAATCGATGCGCGTGCTCGCGATCGATAACGAGCATCCCGAAGCCGCCTGCCGTCCGTTCAGCGCGGATCGCAAAGGCCTCGTGCTCGCGGAAGGCGCCGCGGTGTTCGTCCTCGAAACGTTCGAGAATGCCCAGCGCCGCAAGCAACCAATCCTCGGCGAGATCGTGGGCTTCGGTGCCACGAGCGATGCGGGACACGTCACCGATCCATCGCCCGATGGCGCGTCGCGCGCGTTGGCGCTCGCGTTGCGCGACGGCGATCTCACTGCCGACGACGTCGTGTACATCAACGCGCACGGCACCGCGACGCGCGCGAATGATCCGACGGAGACCGAAGCGATCAAGCGCGTGTTCGGCGCGCGCGTGCCGGTGAGCTCGACGAAGTCGATGCACGGCCACGCGATGGGCGCGTCGGGCTCGATCGAGATCGCGTGCTCGCTCGTCGCGATGAACGACGGCTTCGTGCCGCCGACGATCAATCTCACCACGCCCGATCCCGCGTGCGATCTCGACTACGTGCCGAACGAGGCGCGCGCGGCATCGCCGGGCGTGTTTCTCTCGAACTCGTTCGGGTTCGGCGGGATGAATGCGGTGGTGGCGGTACGGAGTGCCGAGTAATGTGGAGTGCGGCGGCCATGCCGCCGCTTTGGGTAGTGGGTTCAGGGCTGCGAGGTTGCGAGGTCACGCGCGTGACCGCGCGGGCATGGGAGACCGTCTCAAACCACCGGATGGCGGACTTAATAGTCCGCCGGTTTTTGCGCGAGGCGGCGGACTATAAGTCCGCCGTCCAGGTTCACCGCGCAACTGCGTGACCACGCAACTTCGCAACCCGAAACGCGCTACCCAAAGCGGCGGCATGGCCGCGCGCACTCCATGTCCCCGGCATTCCACTTGCTAACTCAGACTAGAATTCTCCCCGGAGGCTGCTGTGATCGTAGAAAAGAAGCATCTCGATAACTTCACGATCCTTTACGTGGAAGGACTCATCAAGCTCGGTGAGAGCGCGGAGTTCTTCTCCTCCGCCCTCGAGAACGTGCTCAAGAACGAGAGCACGAACGTGATCATCGATTTCACGAAGATCGATTACATCGACTCCACCGGCATCGGGGAGTTGGTCGGCTACCTCGGCAAGTTCACGAATCAGAATCGCAAGCTGATCCTCGTGAATCCGTCCGAGCGGATCCAGAAGCTGCTCAAGCTCGCCAAGCTCGATTCCGTGTTCAAGATCTACAACTCGGAAGACGAGGCGATCAGCGCCGAGAGTCCCGCCGGCACACAGCGCGCTTAAACTGCGCACGTGACGAAGCTCGCGAACGTCTACCGCGGATCTCACCTCGAGTCGTTTCACACCGGATCCATCGCCGTCGTCGATTCGAACGGGCGCCTGCTCGCGTACGCCGGCGATCCTGCGCAGCGCGCGTGTCTGCGCTCCGCGGCGAAGCCGTTCCAGGCGATTCCGCTGCTCGAGTACGGCGGCGCCGAGGAGTTCGAGCTCGCGGGCGAAGAGATCGCGCTGACGTGCGCATCGCACGGCGGCGAGCCTCTGCACGTTTCGACCGCGGCCGCGATTCTGCGCAAGGGCGAGCTCGACGAAGAGGATTTGTTGTGCGGCGCGCACATGCCGTACGACGAGAAGGCCGCGGCGGAATTGCGCGCGGCGGGCGAAGAGCCGTCGCCGCTGCACAACAATTGTTCGGGCAAGCATTCGGGGATGCTGCTCGCGACGCGCGTGATGGACGTGCCGAGCGCGCGCTACATCGACGCCGATCATCCGCTGCAAACGCTCGCACAAACGATCCTCGGCGATTTCGCCGGCGTCGCCGCGGAAGAGATCGCGACCGCGATCGACGGCTGCGGCGTTCCGGCGTACTACCTCCCGCTGCATCGCGTCGCGCTCGCGTACGCGCAGCTGATGATGCCGGGCGCGCTCGACCGTTACGCGGACAGCGCGTCGGCCGTCGTAGAGGCGATGACGTCGTTTCCGCACTACGTCGCGGGCAACTGGAGCATGACCACGCCGCTGATGACGGCGTTCGGCGGCGAGCTGCTCGCGAAGGAAGGTGCCGAGGGGTTCTATGCGATGGGGATCTCGCCGTCGCTGCATGATGAATTGACCGAGCGGTTGCGCGTCGATGATGATGTCGCGATCGGCGTGGTGCTCAAGGTCAACGACGGCTCGATGACGCGCGGACGCAATCCGGTGATTCTCCGCACGCTCGAGCTCCTCGGCATCGACCTCGATGCGCGCACCGAGCTCGCACCGTGGCGCGACGGAATCCTGCGCAACGTTGTGGGAACGATCGTCGGCGAAGTGCGCGCGGAATTCGAACTGGAGGTTTTATGACGAGTGAGCAGAGGGCTCTGACGAGTGGGCAGTCGGCAGTGGGCTGTGGGCAGAGGTCGGGCGCAGCGAAGTCTCTCGTATTTTTCCTCTGCCTACTGCCAACTGCCATCTGCCCACTCGCTTGCAACACCGTCGGCGTTTCCACGACCGCCGGCGGATATGCCGAGGTTTCGCCGACGATCGCGAACGAGCTCGTGCTCGATTCGCGGCAGGTCGTGATTCTCGACATCCGCACGCAGGACGCGTATCGCGGACCGGACGGCCACATCGCAGGCGCGATCAGCGCGCCGTTCGACACGATCGAGCGGCAGCTGCCCGAGCTGCTGCCGTATCAGAATCAGACCG
>DATKFO010000333.1:0-2574 GCA_035544355.1 Thermoanaerobaculia bacterium | reverse complement strand
GAAATTGATGCCGTTCATCGTCAGTCCGCGAAGCACGACCGTACTCCCCGGCGCGTTGATCGTGATCGTGCGCGCGACGAATGCCACCACGCCCGATGCCGCGTTCACCGAAATCGATTTCGTGATCGTCGCACCGCCGTATCCCCCACTCGCCATCACGATCACCTCGGCACCGGGCGGCGCCTGATCGATCGCGCCCTGCAGCGAGCGGCACGGTGTCGCGGCGTTCGTGCAATCGCTTGCGTCGCTGCCGGTACCGGACAAGAACACGCGCGCGATCTGCGCGTGGGCAAGCGGAACTGCGAGAAATGCGACCAGTGCTGCGACGACGATTCGTTTCATGAGCGATCCTCCGCGGAGCGCGCGATTCTAATCACACGCCGCAGAGGATCGGCTCGGGATCCGTCCGGTGTTTATTGCTCGACGAGCGTTCCGGTAAACGGATTCGTTCCGCCCACGCGGTTGTTCACCCAACTCTGCACGAACGAGCCGACCGTGTTCGAAACAGCGGCGCCGTTGTCGATCAGCGTCGTCGCCGAAACTTGCGCGACCGCGGTGCTCTGTCCGACCGCCGTCGCTTCGATGCCCGTTCCGTTCTGCGCGAGGATCGTCCTCTCGATCACGACCAGCGGCCCGTCGCCGGCGTTTCCGTCGACACCGATGCCGCCGGTTTGATTCGTCGACGTCGAATCGCGAATGACCGCGACGGCGTTGCCCTGCACGCTGATGCCCTGCGTTCCGTTCTTCTCGAAGCGGGAATGCTCGACCGTCACCAGCGCGTCCGAGCCGGCGCCCACGTTCACCTGCAACCCGTAATTCGCGTTGTTGCGGATGTCGCTGTTGACGATGGCGAGATGACCGGCCGCTCCCGTCATCGCGATCCCTTTGCCGAAGCCGGAGATCACGGAGTTTTCGATGATCAGCGTGCCGGCGGTCGTGAACGCGACGCCGACCGGATCGGCGAAGATCGTGCCGTTCATGGAGATGCCGCGCAGCACGACGACGTCGCTCGCCGCGATGTTGACGTTGATCGTTCTGCCGTTGAATGCGACGACGCCGTTCGGCGCGTCGATCGTGATCGACTTCGTGATCGTCGCCGTGCCGAATCCGCCGCTCGTCAGGATGATGACCTCGCCGCTGGGCGACACCTGATCGTGCGCGCCCTGCAGCGAGCGGCATGGCGTCGACTGAACCGAGCAGTCGTTCAAATCGTTGCCGGTTCCGGAGAGGAACACGCGCGCAACCTGCGCCGAAGCCTGGCTTGCGAACAGCACTGTCGTCAGAACAAAAAACAGATTTCGCATCGTCTACCTCCTCATGTGCGGATGACCGTGCCGGTGAAACCGCCGCCGCCGTTCGACGACAGGCGGTTGTTCGAATACGAGAGAACACTGCCGGTGCCGCTCGTGGTGACGAGCGTGGTGTTGTTCACCACCGTCGAATCGGACACGCGGATCACGCCAAATCCCTGATTCAGTCCGGACCCGAAGAACGCGGTTGCGTTGCTCGTGATGACGCAGCGCTCGACGTCGACGGTTGCCGCCGCGGTCACACTGCTCGACGCGGACACGGCCAGAGTGGCATGCGCAATCACGCTGTCGCGGATGACGATGAGCGCGAATCCGAGGGCGCTCACGCCGCCGCCCACGTTGAGGAAACGGCAATTCTCGACCGTCGCGCGCCCGAACACGACGCCCGACGGCGCGAGGTCGATGGCGTTCGACTGGATCTTCCGGAACTCGGTATTGGCGACGACGATCTGCGGCGCCGCACCGGGCGCCACGATGCCGAACTGGAATCCCGCGATGACGGAGTTCTCGACGATGAGCGTGTTTCCGACCAGAAAGTGGATGGCGTTCGTGTCGCCGAAAATCGCGCCGTTCATCGTCAGCCCGCGCAGCACGACCTTGTCGCTCGCGCCGGCGTTGATCGTGATCGTGCGCGCGACGAACGCGATCACGCCCGTCGGCGCATTGATCGTGATCGACTTCGTGATCGTGGCGCCTCCGTAGCCGCCGCTGTCGATGATGATCACCTCCGCGCCGGCGGGTGCCTGATCGTGCGCACCCTGCAACGAACGGCAGGGCGTGGCGGCGTTCGAACAGTCATTCAGATCGTTGCCGACTCCGGACAGAAACACGCGGGCCACTTGCGCGTGCGCGGCGGGAACGAGTAGGAGCGCGAGCGCGAACAGGTACTTCCTCATATCTCCTCCTTCTGTTTGCGATGAGTGTCGCACAGGCAGTGAAATGCGATGTCGAGCGCTGCGAGCGTTCGCTGAATCGTCGAGCTGGCTCTGAGAGCATGTTCTTCGTTCCACTACGTAGGGCCGCCTCTCCAGGCGGCCCGCCCTCGCGGAAATCGTGCGTTCGTTGCAGCCCGCAACTTCCCCGCACGTGGCACGCGCAGGACAAGCTGAGAGCATGTCCTACGTTCTAAAACGTAGGGCCGCCTCTCCAGGCGGCCCGCCCTCGCGGAAATCGTGCGTTCGTCACAGCCCGCAACTTCCCCGCACGTGGCACGCGCAGGACAAGCTGAGAGCTGTCCTACGTTCTAAAACGTAGGGCCGCCTCT
>DATKFO010000332.1:0-8057 GCA_035544355.1 Thermoanaerobaculia bacterium | reverse complement strand
TCGTCGGTGACGAGTCCCGCCGGGACGCCGCGGCTGATGCATGCGTTCGCGCAACCGGCGTGCTCTTCGCCGTGCGCGCCGCGCGTGGTGTAGCAATGGAGGTCGACGACCTCGCCCGTAATCGTCACAGGATCGTCGGCGGCGCGGCCCGTGAACGCGAGGAGAAGGAGGATGATGGTCAGTGTGAGTTGTCTCATGGCGGCAAACTTCGGTTTCTCGCGCAGCGATGTCGATTAGAAACGTCTTAGATTGATGGCGATGATTCGTTTCGGACCGTTCGAAGCCGACGAGCACACCGGCGAATTACGCCGCGACGGCGTGGTCGTGCCGCTCGCGCCGCAGCCGTTCCGGCTGCTGGTCGCATTGGCTTCGCGTCCCGGCGAGCTGGTCACGCGCGAAGAGCTGCGGCAGAGCGTTTGGGGCGACGAGACGTTCGTCGATTTCGAGCGCGGTCTGAATTTCTGTGTGCTGCAGGTGCGCACGGCGATCGGCGACGACGCGAAGAATCCGCAGTACATCGAGACGCTGCCGAAGCGCGGCTATCGCTTCATCGCGCCGATCGCGAGTGAAACGCCGAAGCCGAAGCCGCGCTTGCGCGTGCGTCGCACGGCGATCGCGATCGCGGCGGCAGCGCTGCTCGTCTTCGTCATCGCAGCGTGGCAACAGCGGCACGCCGCGGACGATCGCGCGACGATCGCGGTGCTGCCGTTCGACAATCTCTCCGGCGCGAACGATGCGGATTTTGCGGATGGGATGACCGAGGAGTTGATCACGCATCTCGCGCGCTTGCAGCCGCGGCGGCTCAGCGTGATCGCGCGGACGTCGATCGTCGGCTATCGCGACACGAAGAAAAGCACGCGCGACATCGGACAGGAGCTCGGCGCGCGCTACATCGTCGAAGGCAGCATCCGACGCGAAGGCGAGCGCGTGCGCGTCACCGCGCAGCTGATCGACGCACGCGAGCAGACGCACTTGTGGGCACAGTCGTTCGATCGCAACGGCGCCGGTGCGCTCGCAATTCAGGAAGACGTCGCGGAAGGAATCGTGCGCGCGTTGCGTGTCGAGCTGCTCGATGACAAGACGCTCGCGTCGACCTCACCCGCCGCGCACGAAGCGTATTTGCGCGGACGCGCGTTGTGGCACAAGCGCGATCCGGAATCCGCGGAAGCCGCAGTCCGCGAGCTCCGCGAAGCCGTCCGCCTCGACCCGAACTTCGTCCTCGCCCGCATCGCACTTGCCGAGTCCGTGCACGGACTCGCCATGCGCGAGCGCATTGCTCCCGCTGACGCCGCGGCGGAGATCCGCGCGTGCAGCGAAGCGGCGTTGCGTCTCGCGCCGTCGCTCGCGCAATCGCACTCGATCACGGCGATGCTGAAGTTCTGGTACGAGTGGGATTGGGAGGCGGCGGACGAAAGTTATCGCCGCGCGATCGCGCTCAATCCGAACGAGTCGGGCGCATTGCACGATCACGGCTGGCTGCTGATCTCACGCGGAGAGCTCGACGAAGGCATAGCGGAGATTCGCCGCGCGCAGGAGCTCGATCCGGTTTCGCCGCGCGCGAACATGCATGTGGCGTGGGCGTACGTCTACACGCGGCGTTGGGACGACGCGAAGCGCGAAGCACGTCGCGCTCTCGAGTTGTCACCCGGATTTCCCGAAGCGTACGCATGTCTCGACGAAGCCTCGGGAAAGCCGCGCGCCGGAACGGGAAGCGATCCGTATTCGGTCGCGGTGCGCTGCGCGCTGGCCGGTGATCGCGAAGGCGCGCTGCGATCGCTGGCGACGGCGAAGGAGCAGAAGAATCTCTCGTTCACGCTCGCAGGCGTCGACCCGAAGCTCGACTCGCTGCACAGCGATGCACGCTACGTGGAGATGCTCGCGGACGCGGGACTGCGTCCGATTACGCCGCGCCGTCGGTGAGGTACACCATCGCGGTCTCGCGCGAGTCGAAGATCTTGAAGACGGTGTCGAGCTTCGTGATCTTGAGCAGCGCGAGGATGCGATGCGACGGCTTGACGAGTGCCATCTTGCGCTGGCGGTCTTCGAACTTCTGCAGGTAGCCGATCAACTCGCCGAGGCCGGTGGAGTCCATGTAGTTGATCGCTTCGAAGTTGATCATCACAGGACCGGTCTCGTCGTTGAGGACCTTTTCGAGGTAGCTGGAAAATTCGCGCGCGCTCTCCCCGAGCTTGATCACGCCCTGGATGTCGAGCACGGTGACGTCGTTCACACGGTTCTTGATGATGTTCATGATGGACGGGCGCAAGTGTAATGAAACACTGATGCTGCGTCTACGCTAGTCGCGATCGTCGCGCGATTTTCCGAGCCGGTTCGTGATGATCGAGATGAGCGTGAGCACGATCGCGCCGACGAGCGCCCACTTGAAGCTGTCGATCGAGAAGCCGGGCACGAACATCGCCGTCAGCTCGAGCATGATCGCGTTGATCACGAGAAGAAAGAGCCCTACGGTGACGACGGTGACGGGCAGCGTGAGCACGACGAGGAACGGGCGCACGATCGCGTTGAGCAGGCCGAGGACGAGCGCGGCGATCGCGAGCGTGAGGAGCGATCGGTAGTGAAAGTGCGGCACGATTTTCACGACGATCAGCAGCGCGAGTGTGTTGAGTGCCCAGCGGACGAGCAGATTCATGCGGAGGATTGTAGGCGCGGAGCGCGTCTCGCGGATCGACAAGGTGCCCGGCCAGCAGGGGCGGCCTGCGGCCGCCCCTGCACGTTCGCTTACCGATTGTCGTATTCGTCGTCGCGATACCGATCGCGATCGCGCGCGTCGATTAGATCGACGGTGTCAGCGACGAAGTAACCTGAACGGTTCCAGTCGCCGTCGACTTCGATGTAGTCACCCGCGCGCATGTCGCGCACGTAGCGATCGCGCGTCGAGACCGTCACGAAGTTGCCGGTCGCATCGTTGCGCAGCACGAACGTGCCGCGGCGATAGTCGACGCTTTCCACCGTCCCGCGAAGAATGCCCGCGGCGATCGAACGGCCGCCGTCGCGATACGCGCCGGCGTAGTAGCCGTCGTTGTATCCGTCGTAGTACTCGTAGTATCCGAGGGAGTTGTAGTAACCGCCGAGACGGATTGAGAGGCCGACGCGGAACGGATAGCGGTTGTAGTACGAGAGCGGCACCCAGAACGGATACGTCACGCCGCCGAGCCACACGCGATAGCCGCCGTTCCATCGCTCGTAGCGTGTCACGCGTCCACTTCCCCAAAACGGCTGGCGGTGCGAGCGATCCGATCCGCCGCGCCATCCGTCACGATTCGTGTAGCGCGAAGACGGCGACCACGAACGGTCGGTGCGGGGGGAATCGAATCCGCGCGAGCGATCGCGTTCACCGCTGCGACGATCGCCCGAGCGGTTGCGATCGAAATTCGGTTGCGAGCGTTGCTGCTCGTTGGACCGGTCGCGGTTGCGATCGAAACTCGGCTGCGAGCGTTGCTGCTCGTTCGAGCGGTCGCGGTTGCGATCGAAATTCCGTTCCGAGCGCTGCTCGCTCGAGCGATTGCGCTCGACGTTGCGCGATGAGCGTTGCTCGCTCTGCTGCTGCCGGCCGCTATCGCGATGGATCGCACCATCGTTTCCGCGGTTCCCTGTCCCGTTCCGATGACGATTTTCCGCAAATGCGGACGGAACAGCGAGCGTGGCGAGCGCCAATGCAGTGGTCAATGTTGAAGCCAACTTCCTCTGTCGTGTCACGTTAGCCTCCTGGGCAATCAAAACAGCTGACGTCGCCTTTCGCAAACAAGGCGCCAGTTGCGCCCATTCTTGGGACGCTCCATGCTAGTCTGCCTTTCCAGTGTCATCCTGAGCGGGTGGTGGGTGGGTGCGAAGGATCCCCTGCCGACAGAGCGTGTCTCGTATCACCAGAGGGGATCCTTCGCGCCCACCCCGCCACCCGCTCAGGATGACACCGGATGCTTGCTCGACGTGACGTTACTCCAAATCCTCCAGCAGCGCCTGCCCGATTCGTCGAACACGACGCTGCGCGGGATGCTGCAGAGCGATCGCGTCCGCGTGAACGGCGCGCCGGAGCGCAACGCGAAACGCACCATCGCGGCCAATGACGTCGTCGAGATCGCCGGGAAGAGCGAGCGCATCGATCCGCGCATTCGCATCGTCTTCGAGGACACCGACCTCATCGTCATCGACAAAACCGCGGGCCTGCTCTCCGTTCCCAGCCCCGACGTCCTCCACGAAACCGCCGAGACCTTCCTCAACGCCTACCTCGGCGGCCGCCGCGACGAAGAGCGCATCCACCACGTCCACCGCCTCGATCGCGACACCTCGGGACTCCTCGTCTTCGCGAAGAACTCGTACGTTCGCGATCGCCTGCAGAAGCTCTTCGCAGCGCACGACATCGAGCGCGTCTACGTCGCAATCGTGCACGGCAAACTGCGCGAGCCAGCTGGAACGTTCCGTTCGTTCCTCGCCGAGGATCGCGATCTGCGCGTAGCGAGCGTCGCCGATCCGTCCGCAGGAAAAGAAGCGATCACGCACTACCGGACGATCGCATCCGGCCGCCGCTACTCAATTCTCGAATTGACACTCGAGACCGGCCGCCGCAATCAGATCCGCGTCCATCTCGCTGAAGCAGGACACGCGGTCGTCGGCGACACGATGTACGGCAAAGGATTCGACGACGAGCTCGGACGCCTCGCGCTCCACGCGAAGCAACTCGGCTTCGTGCACCCACGCACCGGCAAGAAAGTGACGTTCACGAGCGACGTGCCGCGCGCGTTTCGCGAATTGCAGTTGTAGCTAATCGAATTGCATGCTTGTGCAGACGTCTCCCGTTTTCGTCAGCACCATTACGATGCGCTCCGCAATCACGTCGCTTGCGGTGATCGTCTTCTTCTCGGCGCAGTGCGGCTTGTAGCCGGGCCTCACGTAGATGTTTGCGCGCACGAAGTAGTCGATCCCTTCGAATCCAACGAGATCGAACACGCCTTCAGCATTCGTATGACTCACGGAACCACCGACAACCCACGTCGGCTTCGCGACTTCGGAAAGCCACACATTTGCTTCAGCAACCGGCTTCCCATCAGGCCAAAGCACGGTGACCGGGGCGATGCGCTCGCGCAGCGGTTCCGTGAGCCGGAACACGACTCCCCTGCGCCGCTGTCGATCCGCGACAGAGATCATTTCGGGATAAACGTCGTCGCGTACGGCAATTTCGGCGACGGCGGACTATCTACGTTGATTCCGATGCGGTACGTGCCCGGCGGCAGATCCGCAAATTTGTAGCTTCCCTTTTCATCCGTCCACTCGTGGAAATCCTTCATATAGGGCGGCACATCTTCCGTCGACGTCGCGTTGACCGGAGCGAGCACGATCGGCCGCCCGTCGCGATCGATGACCGATCCCGCGACGGAGCCTCCGGGAAATCGGATCCGCGTGGCGCTGAAATCGTTCGCGTCATACTGCGATGCGACGTCCTTCGCCGAGACGTCCGACACGCTCTCAAGCACCAACTGCGTTTTGAATCCGTTCAGATGACCGAACCCACCGCGCGTTGCGTAGTCGAGTCGTCCGGTCAGCGTCGCCGTGACTTCGTATCGATCACAGCTCATGCAGATGACGTCGCGACCGCGCGGGTACATCTCCGTGGAAAGCAACTTCTGAAATTTCGCGAACGCTCGATCTTTCTGCAGCCTTACCGGCGCACGCTCGGGTTGCGGCGCGCTTCCGCCGAATGACGTCGAGGCAACCGGCCCTCCGCTCGCGTACGTGAGCCAGATCGTCTCGCATTGAGCATCGTCCGGATCGCGGATGCCGAAGATCTCGAACCCCGAAATCACGGTCGCGCGAATGCGCACGCGCTTGCCGTCGAATGAAGCGGGCGTGCGCGTGACCTCGCACGCCGACGTCGTGTTGATCGTAGCGGCGAGCAGTAATGCAGTGACGATCATGATGCTCGTTTAGATGTCCGAGTGACGCGTAGCGAAACTGCGGTAGGCAGTTGGCTGTAGGCCGTGGGCGGTAGGAGCAGGAGATCGCTGTCCCCAGGCTCACGCCTACGACACGAGCACGTTCAACAAACGCAAATTCTCGCTCCTCACCGCCAACTGCTCACGGCCAACTGCTTACCGCAAACCGCCTACCGCCAACCGCGATCCACGCGAATCTTCCGCTTTGCCAATTCGTCCATGAACGCCTGCGGCGGAATGCAACGCTCCTGCGGCAGCGCGCCTTTCGACAGCGTCTGTCCGCGCGCCATCATCAGCGCGACGATCGATGCGGGGAACGCGGTCGTGCGCATCATCGCGCTCAGGCCCGTGGCGGGATCGAAGCGGTCGATGATGTCGTAGCGCAGCGTCCGTCCGCCGCCGCTCACTTCGACGCGCACGAGCACGACGTCAGGCTCGTCGTGCGGCAGATTGCGCACGAGCAGCTCGCCGAGCACGCGGCGCGGCGGAACGCGCACGCCATCGACGTCGAGCGGCTCGCTCTTGCAGAGGCCGAGGTCGATCATCGTCTTGAACTTTTCGCAGTGGCCTTGGTAGCGGATCGTTTTGTAGTCGAGCGCGCGCACCTTGCCGAGGAACGTTTCGGGAAGCGTCGACGTGCCGCCGGACGTCTGGAACGCCTCCATGTCGTCGAACGGTGCAGGAAACGAGAGCGACTCGATCTCCGTCATCGATTCGACCGTCGTGATCTTGCCGTCGCGGATGATGCGCGCGGGCTCGATGTACTCGTTGATCAGTCCTTCGACCGAAAACACGAGCTGGTAATTCAGCGGCGGTTTCGGATCCTGCGGAAGTCCGCCGACGCGAATGTGAATCTCGTCGACGACTTCGAATTGCGCAACTGCGTGCGCAACGAGCACGGCGACCATTCCGGGTGCGAGTCCGCAATCAGGAATCACGTTCACACCCGCAGCGCGCGCCTCGGCATCGAGCGCGAGCTCGGCATCGACGACGTCGTTGTTCCCGCCGAGATCGCAGAAGTTCGTGCCCGCCGCGATCGCAGCGCGCGCGAGGCGCTCGTTCAGCCAATAGTTGACACAGCTGATCGCCGCGCCGTGTCCGCGCATCAACGCGACGACCGCGGCATCGTCTTTCGCATCGAGCGTAACCGCACGCCCCTTCGCGCCCGTGCGCGCCGCGACATCGCGCGCCTTCGCGCCATCGGCATCGGCAATCGTGACTTCAGTGACATCGGATTGAGCGGCAAGATCGTGTGCAGCGCCGAGGCCCATACGGCCCGCGCCGAGAACAAGCATTTTCATGGCGGCGTATTCTAGAGTGCGGCGGGTCTGGAGTGCGTGCGGCCATGCCGCCGCTTTGGGTGCGTGTTCGGATTGGAGCAGCTAGTGCCGATCCTCATGAGATCACGATCGCCATCGGACCTTCGATCTTCTCGCACTGGTCAACGCACCAGCAGGCGAAAAACGACATGGCATCGAGCTTACCAAGTACGTGCTGGTGGAGGCTGCTGACTCCTGCCGTGCGGTCTTCGCTCTGGCAGAGCTGGACCGAGCGTTCACCGATCGCGTGATCCTGCTCGCGGACAAACGCGATGGGAAACCGCTGTCCGCATCCGAAGGGCCATTTCGAATCATTGTCGAAGGCGAGAAACGGCAGGCGCGCTGCGTTTGACAGGTGACGTGCATCAGCATCCAAACGGCAAAATAACGCCGAGAGCTGCGGCGAACTGCGTGATGCCGTGGGTCGGCTCATGGGCGATGACATAGACGGATGCGGCGAAGCGCGTGAAGATTCGTCGCCGGCGAAATCCATCGCGCTCGGTCAGGACGCCCACGTGCCCCGCCGCGCTCCGCGGTTGCCGCGGACTCCTCACTGATCAACGTCACGCGCCCTGCTCGGCGACCACCGCACACCGCGCGTGCGGCGGCGCGGCACGGCGGGGTGTACGTGTGCATCCATGGTGCAGCGTTGCCACACCGTGCGTGTAGCAGTGCGCACCGGGCGCGTAGCGTTGCTACACGTGGGTGTAGCAGTGCGCACCAGGCGCGTAGCGTTGCTACACGGCGGGTGCGCACGATGTGAGAACTCGCCGCAGGCGAAACCTCTTCG
>DATKFO010000331.1:0-3617 GCA_035544355.1 Thermoanaerobaculia bacterium | reverse complement strand
GCGTGCGCTCTCGATTTCGGAGCGCGCGCGGCGCATGCCCGCATCGCCGATCCGCAAACTCGCGCCTCTCGCCGATGACGCGAAAGCGCGTGGCGTTCGCGTCTATCACCTGAACATCGGCCAGCCCGACATCGAAACGCCTGCGCCGATTCGCGAGCGCCTGCATCATCTCGACGATCGCGTGCTCGCGTATTCGCCGTCGACCGGCACGCCCGAGTTTCTCCGATCGCTTCAGCGTTATTACGAGCGCCGCGTCGGCGTCACGCTCAGCACGGACCAGATTCTCGCGACGACCGGCGGCAGCGAGGCGATCCTCTTCGCGTTTCTCGCATGCGCGAACGCAGGCGACGACGTGCTGATCGCCGAGCCGTTCTACGCGAACTACACCGCGTTCACGACGATGGCCGGACTCAACGTCGTCCCCGTGATCACGCGCGGCCGCGACGGATTTCATCTGCCGTCACGCGACGCGTGGGAGCGCGCGCTCACACCGCGCACGCGCGCGATCGTGCTCTGCAATCCGAACAATCCGACCGGAACGGTCTACACGCGCGAAGAGCTCGACACCGTCGCCGAGTTCTGCCGCGATCACGATCTCTTCCTCATTTCCGATGAGGTCTATCGCGAGTTCGTCTACGGCGGACGCAAAGCGATCAGCGCGCTCGAGCTGCGCGATGCCGATGATTTCGTGATCGTCGTCGACAGTCTCTCGAAGCGCTACAGCGCCTGCGGCATCCGCCTCGGCGCGCTCGTCACGCGCAACGCAGACATCTACGACGCCGCACTGCGCATGGCGCAGGGCCGTCTCTCGCCGCCGGGCGTGGCGCAGTTCATCGCTGTCGGCGCCGACGCGCTCGGCGACGACTACACACGCACGATCGTCGACGAGTACCAGCGCCGCCGTGACGTTCTGTTCGAAGGACTCACCTCGATTCCCGGCGTGTTCCTGCGCAAACCCGAAGGCGCGTTCTATTGCATCGCGCAACTGCCGGTCGATGATGCCGAGCGCTTCGCCGCGTGGCTGCTCAGCGACTTCACGTTCGAAGGCGCAACGGTAATGCTCGCACCCGCGAGCGGCTTCTACGCATCGCCCCTCGGCAAGAACGAGGTGCGCATCGCATACGTGCTGAACGAAGAAGATCTCCGCGCGTCGGTGCTCATTCTTGCCGAAGCGCTCCGCGTGTATCGTTGAGGGCGTGAACAAAGACACGCTCATCCTGACGATCTTCTGGATCTTCGGCGGCGCTTTCATCCTCTTCGCGTACTGGCTGCGCGTGAAACATGGCAAGACGATTCGCGAGCGGATCGTCGGCATCGTGGAGCAGCACGGGCTCACCGACATTCAGCTGCGCTGGTGGTTCGGCAACGGCGTGCGCGCGCGATGGCAGGGCTACGCGGTGACTTGCTACTTCCACGCGCGCTACAAATCGACTCCGGCGCGCATCGTGACGACCGTCGACATCGACGGCGCGCCGCGCATCATCGTGAAGCGCAAATTCGGCGAGTCGTGGCTGCAGAAACCAATGACACTTATCGGACCGCCACTCGTGAACTTCGACACCGGGCAGCAGTTGTGGGTGCGCGCGGATGAAGCACCGCTCGCGGAGCGCGTGCTGCGTGATCCGAGAGTTGCCGCGCTGCTCGAAGTGAATCTCATCGAGAAGTTCGACGAGATCGCGCTCAGCGCGAAACAACTGCGCATCCAGCGCTGCATCGACGGGACGCACATCAAAGAGCGCTGCGGCAAGGCCGACCAGTTCGCGATTACGACGAGAGTCGCGGGTGAGGAAGTGCCGCTCGCACTCGCGATCGTGCAGACGCTCGCACTGCGGCCGCGAAATTAACGCGTCGCGAGCGGCGTGATGTGGCCGACGCTCCACGCGCCGCCGCGCTGCACGAGCGGGATCCAGTACCACGACGCTTCGTTGCCGCCGAGGGAGACGCGGGCGAAGAGGCCGGCTTCGTTGTGGACGTAGGGGTTCGCGAGAGGACTCGAGAGCTCGACGATCATCATGTCGCGGTGCGTCGGATCGATTCCGGAGATCGGCTTCCAAGGACAGACGCTGCCCGCGAACGCGACCGGAATGCTGCCGTGCGAATCGGCCATCGCCTCGACCGCACCGCGCGCATCGGCGCGTTTGAAGTACGCCTGCGACAGCGCGGTCATCGTCGTCGTGGTCGCGAGCGGTTGCGTCGTCGTCACGATCGCGAGCTCGCCGCCGAGGGCGATCGCGTCGTCGTGCAGACGCTTGCAGAACGAATCGACGACACCGGTGGGAATCGCGCTCCATTCGGGGTGGGGGAGCGCGGGTGCGGGGGCGGTCGTAGCGCAGGACGAAAAGAGCAGAAGGCAGAAAGCAGAAAGCAGAAATGACGATATCCCCACAAACACTTTTGCCTTCTGCTTACTGATTTCTGCTTTCAAAACACGATCCTCAATTGCGGCGTCGCTTTGGCTTCGAAGAACTCGCGGATTTCGCTCGCCGGTTTTTTCGACACGAGCTCGCGCGGCGATTCTTCGTACCAGTCGGATGGAAAGAAGCGTGTGTACGTCTGCAGCGTGAAACGCTTGCAAAGCAGCGCGATCACGCCGATGTCGTGCTCGCTGCGGATCACGCGTCCCGCGGATTGCACGACGCGCGTCATGCCGGGAATCAGATACGCGAACTCGAAGCCTGCGCCGTATTGCTCGTCGTAATACTGCTTGAGCAGCTCCTGCTCGAAGCTCACTTGCGGCAGCGCGGGACCGACGACCATCACGCCCGAGAGCATATCGCCCTGATAGTCGACGCCTTCCGCGTACATGCCGCCCGACACCGCGAGAATCAGATTTCCGCGGCGCGGCCGATCGCGAAGGATGTCGAGGATCGCATTGCGCTCGTAGTCGGTCATGTCGGTGCGCTGCACCATCACCGGCTTGCGAATCGGCGGCATCTTCTCCGCGACCTCGCGCAGGAACGCGTAGCTCGGAAACAACGCGAGGAAGTTCCCCTCGGTCGCCTCGGCGATGTCGGCGACATGCAGCGCGATGCGGTCGTAATGATTCGCGCGCTGCTTGAACGTCGTGTCGACTTCGGGAACGATCACGATCTTGCGGTTCTCGCGCGGGAACGGCGATGGCAGCGAGAGCTCGGCGGTGCGATCTTCGGGAAATCCGAGCGTCTTCTTGTAGAACTCGAACGGCTCGAGCGTTGCGGAAAGCGCGATCGTCGCGTGCGCGGAGTCGAAGATCTTGCCGAGGAAGCGCGAGGGGTCCTTGCAGAAGACCTTGAGCTTCAGACCGTCGATCGTGCGCTCGATGAGATGCGCGAACTCATCGCCTTCTTCGGCGATGAGATTCGCGAGCTTCACGAGCTTGAAGTAGAAATCGATCAGCGGATCGTCTTCCTCAGCGATGCGGTTGTCGATCTTCCAGCCGATGTAGTCGAGGACGATGCGCTCCCACTCAACGCGCTGCTCGAGAAAAAACTCGCGGCTCGGCTCGCACAGCGCCTGCCGGATTCCGTTCGCGTCGTCGAGCACGGCGGCGAGCTCGTGGAAATGCGCGCGCAGCAACTCGAGCAATTCTTCCCAGCCGTCGATCCAGCAATTGCGCGCCATCAGATGCTGGCGGATCG
>DATKFO010000330.1:0-2856 GCA_035544355.1 Thermoanaerobaculia bacterium | reverse complement strand
CCTTCGCGCCCACCCGCCACCCGCTCAGGATGACACCCGCAACAAGATGAAGATCTACACGCGCACCGGCGATCGCGGCGAGACGTCGCTCTTCGGCGGCGCGCGCGTGGCAAAGTGCGATCCGCGCATCGAGGCGTACGGCACGATCGACGAGTTGAACTCGTTCATCGGGCTCGCGCGCGCCTCGTGGTCGCCATCGCCGATCGATGCGCAGTTGCATCAGACGCAGTCGGATCTCTTCGAGATCGGCGCGCATCTCGCGTCGCCGGGCACGAGCCGGTTTCCCGGCATCGATGAAGCACGCATTGTGGAGCTCGAGCGCGGCATCGATGGGATGGAGAGCGAGCTCGCGCCGCTGCGCACGTTCATCCTTCCCGGCGGATCGCTCGCGTCGGCGCAGTTGCACGTCGCGCGAACGATTTGCCGTCGCGCGGAGCGGCTCGTCGTCGCGCTGGAAGATGAATCGCTTGCGACGCAATCGACGATTGCGTATTTGAATCGGTTGTCGGATTACCTGTTCGTCGCGGCGCGCTTCGCGAATTGCAAACAGGGCGTCAGCGACGTGCCCTGGTCGCGCTAGTCGCGCTGTTGCGCCACGCCGACCACCACAGATCGCGCAGCAGACTCGCGCCCGCGGCGATGCGATCGGCCGTGAAGCTCTTCGCTTCCGCGGATTCGCGAAAGAGATCGAAGCCGCCGTCGCGATCGATTTGGTAGACGCGCTCCGCGAGCGCGTTCGATTCGCGCACGAGCGCGAGCGCGGCTGCGAACGGATCGCTGCGTAGCACGGGAGCCGCAACCTTCGGCACGACATCGCGTGTTTCGAGCGCGTGCGAAACGTACGTCGTCTCGAAGCGCGAATGGATCTCGCAATCGTTCGCGTAGTGCTTCGGGTTCGGCATCACCCAGCCGTTGTAGCTCCACGTTGCGTGCAGCGGCTGCGCGGCGTCGCCGGCGAAATGGCCGAGGATGCCGGCGGTGTGGATGATGTCGCGCTCGATAAAGGCACGCTCGCTCGGATGCGCGCGGCGCCACAGGCGGAATTGCACGGTGAGCAGCTCGGTCAGTTCCGCGATGCGCCACGGAAGAAATCCCGCTTCGTCGTTCGTGATGCCGAAGCGGCGCAGGTGGCCCGACGACTCCATCAGCGCGATGAATTTGTAGCGGCTGCGCGGCAGCTCGAGTCCATCGGCGTATTCGGAATCGAGGAAGTGATCGGGAGGATTCGCGGCCTCGAGCGAGTCACCGCCCCCGCGCGCGCGATCGGGATCGTAGGCAAGCCACACGAGCTCGGGATACGCAGCGTGGAAGAATGCCGGCAGGTCGTTCGGCGCTCCGAGCGTCGCCGCCTCGTTGACGAGGTAATGCCCCTTCTCGCCCCACGCGAACGCATTCGGGATCGCGATCGCGAAAACGAAAAGGACGGCCAAACGCTTCATTGCAGATGAATTGGTCGGGGCAAGTGGACTTGAACCACCGACCTCACGGTCCCGAACCGTGCGCTCTACCAGGCTGAGCTATGCCCCGATGAAGTGAGGATCGCGAACGCCGGGCTCGCGAAGAGGCGCGGATTCTAGGTGAATCCGAACCGAGGCGTCAAACCGGGGGGGTCGGGGGTTCATTCCTACGATCGAGTTGCAGAGCTCCAGAGTTGCAGAGTTGCAGAGGAGCCCACTCAACCCCTCTGCAACTTTGTCACTCTGCAACTCTGCAACTCGATCGAACACATTCCTGCAACGGGATCGTGGCCACGGAATGCCGTTGAACCCGCCTCCCGTTGCATCCCGCGAAAGGGGGCAACCTCCTATGCAACGCTTCGCAGCCGTCGTTGCACTGCTTCTCGCAGTTCCCGCATTCGCTCAGGAAACCACCACCAACCGATTCGGCGAGAAGGTCGACGTCAACGTCGTCCTCATCGACGCCATCGTCACCGATCACCAGGGCAGTCAAATCCTCGGGCTCACGAAAGACGACTTCCTCGTGAAGGAAGGGCCGTCCGAGCAGGCGCTCGACGCGCTCGACTACTTCACGAATCGCAAGCTGCTCAACGCGCGCGAGCAGGATGCGCCGTTCAAGGTCGAGCAGGTCCACGAGGACCGCTACTTCGTCTTCTTCTTCGACAAACCGCTCAACGGCGCAAACACGCTGTGGGACGAGATCGCGAACGCGCGCGACGCCGTGCGCCACTACGTCGACGAAGAGATGCTGCCGACCGACAAGGTCGCGATCGCAGGCCACGACGTGCGCCTCAAGATCTACACCGACTTCACGGGCGACAAGGCGAAGATCAAGCGCGCGCTCGATGACGTCGCGAAGTTCGGACCGGGACTGAAAACCGCGACGAACGACGTCACTGGTCCGTCGATCCTCCGCAACCTCGACACCGACAAGATGATCAATCACACGGGCACGGTCTATCAGGGACTCGAAGTGCTCGCGAACGCGCTGCGCGGCATCCGCGCGCGCAAGAACCTCGCGCTCTTCTCGCCGGGCATCGTCGAGCATGGCGAGGAAGTGCGCGGCGGAGTCGTGCTGAACCGCAGCCGCTACTACGAGCCGATGATCCACGCGCTCAACGCCGCAAACGTGACCGCGTACTCGATCAATCTGCAGCGCAACGCGCCGCCCGATCCGGTGTTCCACCAGCGCCTCGAGGAGATCGCGAGCGAAACGAGCGGCGAATACTTCCGCTTCGGCAGCAGCTTCCGCCCCGCGGTGAATCGCGTCGAGGACATCAACAACGGCTACTACCTGCTCGCCTATCGCACGAACAAGCCGGCCGGAACGAAGGGCTTCCAGCGCGTCGAAGTCTCGGTGCGCAATCATCCCGAGTTCAAGGTGACGGCGCGGCAGGGG
>DATKFO010000329.1:0-6366 GCA_035544355.1 Thermoanaerobaculia bacterium | reverse complement strand
CGCTCGCGCAGATGACTGCGATCGGCTCGCCGGTCGCGATCTCGTCGAGATGGCGTTGCAACTCGTGCAGCGGAACGTTCGTCGCGTCGGGCACGTGACCGCTTTCGTATTCGCCCGCGCGGCGAACATCGAGCACGCGATAGGGCGAGTCGCGCAGCTCGGTGATCGACATTCGCTGCGTTCGTTCCACTTCGAACGGCCACGCGCCGTCGAGATAGCCGGCGACGTTTTCCATCCCGACGCGCGCGAGCCGCATCACTGCTTCCGCTGCTCGTTCGGTTGAGTCGGCGACGATGACGATCTGCGCGTCGAACGGCAGGAGCGTGCCGGCCCACGACGCGTATTGGCCGCCGAGGCCGATGTTGATTGCTTTCGGGATGTGTGCGGCTGCGAAGGCTTCGCTGTCGCGGACGTCGAGCGCGATCGCGCCGCTCGCGAGCAACTCGCGCACGCGATTCGCGTCGAGCGGCGTTGCGACGACGTCGTGAAGTGCACGCGCACCGCGGCGATTGATTTCCAAATCGCGCGCGAAGTACTGCGGCGGCTCGCTGAGGTCGCTCGTCATCATGCGCACGAAGTCGTCCTTCGGCATCGGACGCAGCGCCCAATTCATGCGCCGCTGGATGCCGATCGTCGACGAGCGCTCCTTCGAAATGTTCTTGCCGCACGCGGAGCCGGCGCCATGCGCGGGCCAGACTTCGACGTCGTCGGGCAGCGTCAGGATCTTCTCGTGCAGCGAGTCGTACAACATCGCCGCCATCATCTCCGGCGTGAAGCCACGACCACCCGCGAGATCGGGCCGGCCCACGTCACCGATAAACAGCGTGTCACCGGTGAGAAGCTTTTCGCCCGCCACGAGCCAGCAAACGCCCTCCGGCGTGTGCCCGGGCGTCTCGATCGCGCGCAATTCGATATCGCCGAGCGCGAGCACATCGCCGTCGCGCACCGCGCGATGCGGAAACTCCGCACCCGCCGCCGCGCCGAACACGATCTCCGCGCCCGTGCGCGCCGCGAGCTCGCGATGCCCGCTGACGAAATCGGCGTGCAGATGCGTCTCGATGACGTAGCGAATCCTCACGCCGCGCTTCGCCGCTTCGTCGAGGTACTGATCAACATCGCGCTGCGGATCGACGATCGCCGCTTCGCCGTTCGACGCGATGAGGTACGAGGCGTGAGCGAGGCAGGGGAGGTAGAACTGATGGAAGTCGTACATGGTCACTTTGCGTAGAAGAGTCCGAGGCCCTCTTTCAATTTCGCGAACTGCGTTTCGATGTTTTTCGAGAAGTCGAGGACGTTGTATTTCTCGATCTGCTTTCGGAGCGGGCCGGGCCACGGACACGACCTCCATGAATCATCGAGCGCGACTGGGCACAGCACATCGCGCTTTAGTTCTTTTTCCAATTCGCGCGCCTTTCCAGCTTCGAATTCCACCCAATCGCTTTCGACGGAATGTTGCGACAGCACGAGAATCACGACGGGATTCATGCGGATCGCGCGATCGATCTGCGTTTCGAGACGGCCAGCTTTGAGATCGTGGGTATCGCGCCAGAAGCGGATGCTGTTTGCGTTGAGGCGCTTTTCGAGCTCATCGACGAATACCGCGTCGTCGTGCGAGTAGGAGATGAAGACTGGACTCAGTTGAATCGGACGCGTGCCGCGCAGTTCATCAATGCGATAGGTGATATTCGTGACTTCTTCTGATGTGAGGCCTTCACGATAGAGCTTTGCGAATTCGATCTCGGTATCGGAGAGCCCGCAACCACGGAGGAACGACTCCGGGATTCGACCGCGGGAGCGTCCTAATGTGTCGACGGCGACCGAAGACGGGCCGCGATGTTGCGTCTGATCAAGACCGATCGTATGCGAGAGATCGCAACCGACAAAAGCAGTATTTCCGACACTCGCTCCACCGAAGTCGGCACCCGCGAGAACGACGTGCAGGAAGACAGACTGCACCAACTGCGCATCACGGAAATCCGCGAGACCAAAGTAACTGCCGTTGAACTTTGCCTCGGCGCAGTTTGCTTTCTTGAAGCTCGCGGCGATGCCATACACATTCCGCAGCTCGGCACGAAATAGTTGTGCGCCTTCGAGATCAGCCTCGTCCAGAGATGCATCCGTGAAATCAGCTTCGTACAGGTCGCAGTGACTCAGATCCATTCCGGACAACTGTGCCATCTGGAGATCAACAGCAGCATCTTCGTTCTCGCGCCGCCACGCGTTCCAAGCCTCCGCACCTCGCTGCAGAATTGCAACCTGTTCCTCGTTCGCCACGCGCTACTACCTCGCATCCTCGATGGGATCAACAGCGCGCTGCCTTGGGTAGAAAAGTCTGAGACCGTCTTTCAATTTCGCGAACTGCTTGTCGATGTCTTTCGAGAAGTCGAGGACGTTGTAGTCCTCGATCTGCCTTCGCAGCGGGCCGGGCCATGAACACGACTTCCACGAATCGTCCAGCGCGACCGGACAGAGAACGTCGCGTTTCAGCTCTTTCTCGAGTGCGCGTGCCTTCGATGCTTCGTACTCGACCCAGTCGCTCTCGACGGAATGTTGCGAGAGCACGAGGATCACGACGGGATTGAAACGAATTGCGCGATCGATTTGTGTTTCGAGGCGGCCGGCTTTGAGATCGTGAATGTCACGCCAGAACCGAATACCCGCGTTGTTTAGGCGTTTTTCGAGTTCGTCAACAAAGGCGCCGTCTTTGTGGGCATATGAGATAAAGACCGGATTGAGCTGGATCGGGCGGGTGCCGCGGAGTTCGTGGATACGGTACGTGATTTCCGTGATTTGGTCCAAGGTGAGGTCTTCGCGATAGAGCTTCGCGAATTCGATTTCTATGTCGGACAAGCCGCAGCCGCGGAGAAAATTCTCAGGGATACGACCCAGGGAGAGCTCTAGCGTGTCGAGGGAGATTGAGGACGGCGAACCGTGGTTGGTGTGATCGAGGTTGAATATAGAAGTGAGGCTCAGGTTTGCGAGGATTGTCCCGCTGAGAATTGCTCCTCGAAAGTTCGCATGCTTCAGGTACGTGGTCGCGAACGCTGCTCCTGTAAGACGCGCGTTACTCAGATCAGACTCTTCAAAATTCCCACGCGTGATAGTCGCGTGATAAAGCGAAGCGCTGTTAAATCTTGCGTTCCACGCGCGAATGTCAACGAAGTGCGAAAAAGAAAGATCAGCGCCGTCAAACCTCGCTCTTCGAAAGTTGAATCCTATGAACAACTGAGATGAAAGATCCGTGTTCTGAAGATCGATCTCAACGTTCGGATGCGACTCTCGCCATGCATTCCAAGCTGCCACTCCCTGCCGCAGAATCGCAACCTGCTCCTTGTTTCCCACTGCTTACCGCCACGTCATCTCATACGTGCACGTCGCGTCCCCGTGGCACTGGCACTTCGTCTCGACGACATTTGGCTCGCTGCCGCCGTGGCGGAGGATCGATTCGAGAAAGAAGCCGATCGCGCTGGCGCAGTAGTAGGGGCTGTAGCAGGGGTAGCGGCTGTAGATCATCCGGCCGCCGCTCGCGGTCTTTTCGAATTTCACGTTGCCGAATTTTTGATACTGGTTGTGAAAGAGGGCGTTGTTCTCGAGGAACTTCACGAGCTCCGCGGAGTCGAGTGATTTGTACGCGCGGCTGATGCCGAGCTCCGCGGATGCGGCGCCGATCAGCGCGAGAACGTTCGGATACTTTGCCTTCAACGATTCGTGAATGGTGCGATCGAGCTCGACGAGCGAGTCGAACTCGCACCATGACGACGCGACCGGCGTCTTCGTGTACTGCCGCGTGCGTGGCGTGAGCTGCGCAAGAATTTCGTTGAAGCCTTCTTCACCGACGGTGTCGACGAGGAATTGCTTCCGCGCGCCGAACATCACGCCCTTCACTTTCGCCACTGTCGGATCGGGACCGACGAGCACTTCTTTTCCTTCGAGACGCGGACTCGCGGCGTGTGCGCCCTGCTGATGCTGCATGAGAAGCGACATGCGCCGATTCTACGCGCGGAAATGGCGGAACGCTTCCGGCACGAAGTCGCCGTCGCTCGCTTCGCGCGCTGCGATCGAGATTTGAAAATTCATCACGTCGATCGGTACGGGATTCTGGTAGCCGTCGAGCGTGTCGCACAGCGCGTCCATCGGAGTCATCCCCGCGGTGCGCACGCTGCGATAGAGCTTGACCGCGATCGCTTCGGCTGCGCCGGGTGTGAGCAGCGTCGGGACGAGCGGCTCGATCTGCGCGAAGTCGGACTCGGCGAGCTCGACGCCTCGTCGCTTGGACAGTGCGCGGATCAGCGTGAAGCCTTCGGTCGCGTTCGTCGTTGGAAAGATCGGGATCTTCACGTCGATGCGGCCGGGGCGCTTCAAATCGACTTCGATGAGATCGGGGCGGCTCGATGCGAGGATCCAGATGATGCGGCCGCGATTCGCGGGATTGCTCATCTGCTCGGCGAACATGCCGTAGATGCGGCCCGACAAGCCGGAGTCGCTGTTTCCTGCGTCGCGTTTGCCGAGGGCTTGATCGGCTTCGTCGATGAAGACGAAGCAGCGGCCGAGCCCTTTCAGCAACCGAAAAATCTTTTCGAGATTGCCTTCGGTGCTGCCGACCCACTTGTCGCGAAAGTTCTTGATCTTCACGACGGGCACGCCCGCCTCGCCCGCGAGGCATTCGACGAGATACGTTTTGCCGGTGCCGACGGGACCGCAGACGAGGTAGCCCATCGGCAGCGCCTGCACGTCGTTGAGCGACCAGAGGCGGACGTCCTGGCGCAGCCACGTTTTCAGTTTGTCCTGCGCGTGGAAATCTTCGAGCGTGCGCGGCGACTCGATGAAATCGATGAGGCCCGCGGCGTCGCGCTCGACGAGCTGCTTCTTGAGCACGACGAGATCGGGCGCGCGCAGCATCTCGCTCGCGTGGCTCTTCATGCGCAGCAGATTTTCGATCGACGTGAGCGTCGCGCCGCTGAGTTGATGCGCGAGCGTTTCGTACGTCGGCGCGAATTCGGAGAGCGTGCTCGCGAAGTCGGTGGCGAGATGCACGCACGCGTCGCGAACGTCAGCGGGTGCGGGCAGCGGAACTTCGATCGACGCCGTGCGCGGATTGTTCACGAGCATCGGATGGAGATCGTTGAGGTTCTCGGTGATAAGGAACGTGACGAGCGAATGCCGCGCGAGTTGATCGTCGGACGCCCAGTCGCGCATCAGCGATGCGAGCGCATTGAGGTCGTAGTTGAGCGCGCCGGGGAGTGCGGGCACGACGAGGTTCGCGGCTTTCATGTAGAAGCCGATCTGGTGCGATTCCTGGCCGAGTCGCGCGAGATTCGCGGAGTAGCGGAAGAAGCGCGTCAGCCATTCGACGGCGGCGCGCGGCGCGCGTGGCAGCTCGGGACTTTCTTTGTAGCCGGGCCACTTCGTGACGAGCTCGCCGCCTTTTTCGATGCGCACGCCGTTGCCGAGGTCGTAGCTGAGGATGACGGTGAGCTTCGGCATCAGGACTTTCGAGAGAAAGTCGTAGAGCGAGCCGAGCGTGCGCTTCTCGCCGATCGGCAACAGGAAGCGATCGTTGACGTTGCCGTAGAGCAGAAACTGATTTGCGGCGTGGCTCTCGTAGTGCGCGACGAGGCGCGTCGCCCAATCCGGCAGCGTGCTCATTGCGACTCCTTATTCGTCGAGCTCGCTGTTGAGCTCCACGTCGTCGAATCGATGTTCTCGAGCATCGGCGTGATCAGGTTGATATTCGCAGATACGGAGAGCGGCCGTCCGTGCAGCGAGGCTTCTTCGAGCGCGAGATCGAGTTGCGCTTCGATGCGTCCGAGGTCGCTTTCGATCTCGGCGAGACTGTTTTCGCGATTCTGGAGATTGTCGAGACGCTCGCGCAGCGCGCGCATCGTGGCTTCGCGCGATTCGCGGAGTTGCTCGGTTTCCATGCCGTCGGCGATGTCGGCTTCGATGACGGCGATCTGCTGCTGCAATTCGTTCGCGTCCGATTTCGGCGCGACGACGACGAGGTTGCGCTGCGCGACGAGGAGGCGCAGGAAAATCCACGTCAGTTTGCGCAGCGCATCGCGATTGGACTCGAAGAGGAAGTCGTCGGTGTGCGCGTCGCGATACATCTGCTCGAGGCGTTTTCGTTTTTCTTCGAGCTTGACGTAACGCTGCCGCGCCGCGCCGCCGACGTTGCGCAGCATCTCATTGCGCGCGTCGTCGGTATCGCCCTGCAACTCCGTCGCGCGCCGCGCGTCGACCGTTTGTTGAAATGCAGGATTCGACGCGAGCGTCATCAGAAAAATGAGCTCGCCCGCACCGGCGGCGATCCACCACGTCGGATCGAACCACCCCGCGACCCCCGCCGCGAAAAACGCCATCGCATTC